>JAVLCL010000085.1:0-9743 GCA_031580825.1 Halothece sp. Uz-M2-17 | reverse complement strand
GGGTTGCGATCGCGGGAGAAGTCAACCGTCCGGGATCCTACGTATTGTCATCACAAACAACATCAGAAACCGAACGTAGCGAACAGTTTCCTCCGATTACGGAAGCGATTAAACAAGCGGGAGGAATTACTCGCTCGGCAAATGTGCGACAGGTAAAGTTGCATCGAGTCTATCGCGGAGAGCCCTACGTTCTCAATGTAAATCTTTGGAAACTGGTGGATGATGGAGATATTGTCCAAGATGTCACGCTACGAGATGGAGATCGGATTGTAATTCCAACAGTAGCCCAAAATAATCCCCAAGAAACCCGATTACTGGCTCAAAGCGCGATCGCGCCAGTGTCTCAATCCGTGGAAGTGGCAGTTGTGGGAGAAGTCAATCGTCCTGGATCTCATGAAGTTTCTGGGGGAGACTCAGGATCACCGCCAACTGTAACCCAAGCGATTGAAGCAGCAGGAGGAATTACGAATCTCTCTAATATTCGGAAAATTCGAGTGGAACGGAGCACTCGCAAAGGAGGTCAAGAAATTCTTTCCGCCAATTTATGGGCTTTATTGCAAGAGGGCAAAGTCAGTGAAGATGTTCTCCTGCAATCCGGCGATACAGTTGTTGTTCCCAAAGCCGTCAACGTCAATCCGACAGAAGCGGAAGCCCTTGCATCCGCAAGTTTTTCTCCCCAAACCATTCGCGTCAATATTATTGGTGAAGCAGAACGCACGGGCACTTTAGAGCTTCCGGCGAATACACCACTCAATCAAGCAATTTTGGCAGCAGGAGGCTTTAATGATCGCGCCGATAAAGGAGAAATTGAATTGGTGCGCTTGAACCCGAATGGAACAGTGACTCGTCAGGAATATGACGTTGATCTCAATGCCGGAATTGATGCCCAAAGTAATCCCACGCTGCGTAATAACGATGTCATTGTTGTAGAACGATCAACTATAGCTGCGGTTGGGGATACTGTTGGTAATTTCCTACGACCAGTATCAAGCATTTTCCAAGGTATTCGTTTCTTTGATATCTTCTTTGGTAATGATTAATTCGTAATAGCAATCAAGAAAACAAGGTACAATCAGCACGATTCCCAACTCATCGGAGAGTTTGGGAACATACTAAACTGAACGACGCTCAATTTCATCACGCTATCCTAAAAATTGGCAGATATGCATTTCAAACAATTTACAGCTTTAAGCACAGCAACGGCTCTCATTACGCTGCTAACATTTCAACCCAGTGAAGCTCAAAACTTTGGAGCAAAAGACGTTCCCCAAGACGATTATGTCGCGGTGGCTGCTCCTTTCGGAGAAGATAATTATAATCTTCTAATCATCGAACAGAAATCTGATCAACAGGCGTGCTGGAGTGAAAGCGGTTCCAGTCCAGTTGTTATTGATCCGCTATTACTTGATTTTGATTTTGCCGGTATTTGTGGTCGAGCAACTGATAGTAATGGGTATTCAATCCGTGTTGATGGAGAGGACTATGGCTTAGATTATCTATTACGGCTTGTAGAACGAGATAATGAACTGGTTTTAGTGGGAACGCCCCGTAATAATCAGGGAGAAGAAATTATTGTTGGACGAACCAATGGTTTAGCCGAGGGCTACTTAAAAATTCAACTCGATCCGCAATGGACTTTTGCCAAACGCACTTATGAAGATAGAACCCTCGGTCATATTTATTTAGCCAAAACCACAGGAATTGATTTGCCGTTTGCCGATATTGGGAACGATATTTATCGGAATGAAATCGCAACAGCAGTGAATATTGGCTTTGTTTCTGGGTTTAAAGAAGATAATACCTTCCGCCCCGAAGGAGAATTAACTCGGGAACAGCTTGTTTCCATTGCCATTGAGTCACTCAAAGCGATTCCAGAACTTAATATTATGGTTCCGGATCAAGCTGGTACATCTCCTTATCCGGATGTAGATGCAGGACGTTGGAGTGCTAGCAAAATTCAGTGGGCAAAAGAAAATGATATCGTCAGTGGGTATCCTGATGGTAGCTTCCGTCCCACACAACCGGTAACCCGTGCTGAGTTAATTGCAGTAGAACGTAAAGTTGCTCAATATGCTCGTAACCAGTTAGGGGAAATGGGAGAGCTTCCCAGTACGCAAACTGCTCTTAATTTTAGTGATACCAGTGGTCATTGGGCTGCAAATTTAGTGAGTGAAATGTCGGCTTATTGTGGCGTTGCCTCTCCTTTAAATGAAGTGGGAACCAATTTTGCCCCGGATCAACCCGCCAAACGGAATTATGCTGCTGCTGCTACTGTCAGAATGTTGGATTGTGTCAAGGGAACAGAAACCCTCAGCTTGAAGAAGTAATTCGTCATTGACTTGAGTTGATATAGGGCAGAAGGGGATACAGATCCCCTTTTTTAATTGGGCTATAGCGCTACGCGCTAGGCAAGAGGCAAGAGGCAAGAGGCAAGAGGCAATAGTAAGGTGTAGGTGAGTTTCAACATTTTGGAATGTCCTAACCTGATTTTGTAGCGCTATATATCAAGATAACCAAAAAGGCACAAAGAACGAAATTGTCAAACAGCTTATGGTTATGGCTAAGACAGATGTGATTGTCATTGGTAGTGGAATGGGTGGTTTAAGTGCAGCAGCGTTATTGGCTCGCTATGGCTATCAGGTCACCGTTTGCGAGAGTCATACGATTGCAGGTGGGGCAGCCCATGCTTTTGAACGGCAAGGCTATATTTTTGATTCGGGTCCTTCTTTATATTCAGGCTTATCCAGTCCTTCTCCTAACCCTCTACGACAAGTGCTGGATGCAATCGGAGAAGAAGTCACGTGCGTTCAATACGAGACTTGGGGCTGTTGGCTACCGGAAGGGCAGTTTGATACGTCAGTTGGGGCAGATCAATTTTGTGAGGTTTTACAAGAGTTGCGCGGTGAACAAGCGGTGAGAGAATGGCGAAACTTGCAAGCCCTGATGCAACCCCTCGGAAAAGCTGCAGTTGCCCTTCCTCCCATTGCAGTGCGGGCGGATTGGGGAATTTTGCGGACGGTATTGCCTTTTGTCCCTGCTTTGATGGAACAGGGGGGTCAAACCATGCAGTTAATGGGCTCTTTTGAGCGATTGCGCGATCGCGCGATTAGTGATCCGTTCTTAAAAAACTGGCTCGATCTCCTCTGTTATCTCCTTTCTGGTTTACCCGCTAATGGCACCAGCGCAGCAGAGATGGCGTTTATGTTTGCAGACTGGTATCGTCCAAATGTGAAACTTGATTATCCGGTTGGCGGAAGTGGGGCGTTAGTTGATGCGTTAGTGCGAGGGTTAGAAAAATATGGCGGTCAGTTACGCTTAGGGGCAACCGTAGCAGAGATTGTATTAGAAGGAAAACGTGCGGTAGGGGTACGCCTCAACAATGGGGAGACCATCCACGCAACAGAAGCAGTGGTATCAAATGCCTCGATTTGGGATACCTTAAAACTTTTGCCTACTAACAAGATTCCGCAAAGGTTTCGTCAGGAAAAAGAATCGCTTCCCCAATGTCCCAGTTTTATGCACTTGCATTTGGGGATTGATGGGCAAGATTTACCCGAGAATCTCCCCTGTCATCATATTATTGTCAATGATTGGGAAAAGGGAGTCACCGCCGAGCAAAATGTGGTGTTAGTGTCGATTCCCTCTTTACTTGATCCGTCTCTTGCACCAGAAGGCAAGCATGTCATTCATGCTTATACCCCAGCCAGTGAACCTTATGAATTGTGGGCTGGATTAGATCGGCGTAGCGAAAAGTATCAACAACAGAAAGCAGAACGCTCGCAAGTCTTGTGGAACGCGATCGCGCGGATAATTCCTGATATCCGTAATCGTTGTGAGGTCACTTTAATCGGTACTCCCCTCACCCACGAACGGTTTTTAAGACGGCATCGGGGGACTTATGGTCCTGCCATTAATGCTGAAAACGGCTTTTTCCCCAGTGCCAACACCCCATGGGAGAGCTTACTCTGTTGTGGAGACTCAACATTCCCTGGGATTGGCTTACCGGCGGTTGCAGCCAGTGGCGCGATTGCTGCCAATACCATTGCTTCAGTTGATCAGCACTTGCAATTGCTGAGAGAGTTGAAGTAATCAGTGACCAGTGATCAGTGACGAATGACTAATGACCCTTCAAAGCAGAGGTGATTTCTACAAGCTGATCCACTAATTCCGCAAGGCGGGTTTTAATCGTTTCATCGACCAATCTTCCCTCGACAAAAGCATCCCCTGTGGCATAAACAAAGCGAGGAATAATCAAACAGCGAAAGTCTAACATCAAACTATTGGCAAAGGGCATGACAGACATATAACTTCCTTGACCCCCCGCAGCACAAATAAAACCCACTGTTTTTTCTTGCCAAGACTTTCCGGTTAATTCTAAAAAGTTTTTAATGGCTGCATTAACATCATAATTATAAATGGGGGTCGCCACTAAAATTCCTTCTGCTTCGGCAACTGCTTGCGCTAGTGGGGGAATACTAGGGTCACTATAAGCTGTACTCCCATCACAAAAAGGAAGGCTAATTTCTCTTAAATCAAGCCACTGGGCTTCTTTCCCTTGGGCTTGTAGCAGTTGTTGTGCTTGTTCGGCTAACACTTGGCTGTGGCTTTTCGAGTGGAGACTTGCGCCAATAATTAAATAACTCATGGGGTTAGCGTTTTATCATTTGATATTTTTGCTTTTCAAGACACGCGATCGCGCTTTCTCGTACAATTTAAATAGAGAGATCGCCTCAATTCCATCAATCTTTGGGGAGGCAAAAGCCCTACCGCTAGGCTGAGATCGCAAGTTTTGACTCATGGTTAATCTTCCCACAAAAATTACGTTATCCCGCCTATTGGGGATTCCGTTTATTTTCTATTTTCTCGCTCAGCCATCTCAAATCTCCCAGTGGCTGGGGTTAGGGGTTTTCTTACTCGTCGCTGCAACGGATTGGCTAGATGGGTATTTAGCCCGTAAGTTAGACCAAGTCACGGCTTTAGGCAAATTTTTAGATCCGTTAGTCGATAAGCTCTTGATTTTTGCACCACTTTTGGTATTAGTTGAAGGGGGGACAGTTCCTGCTTGGGGCGTTTTCTTGATTTTAGGACGAGAACTCGCGATCGCGGGATGGCGAGTGAATCCCTCGCTGGCTGGTCAAGATGTTCCTGGGGCAAATGTCTTAGGGAAAGCAAAAACGGTTTTACAAATTAGCGCGATCGCTGCGTTAATTGCGCCAATTCCGAATAATAATTGGCTAATTTTTTCTCAAGTTTTATTTTGGCTTGCTGTTCTTCTGACATTAGCGTCTGGTTTCACTTATCTCATGAATCCACTAATGGCTCACCCTCATCAAGAAGGTGAAGCAGAGAATCATTAGTGCTTTTGTCTCATTGAATATCATTGGTTTTGATTGTTAAAGATAAAAAATATAGGTGTCAATCAAATGTTTTCTAATTTAGTTTTCATTAATGCAGTTTTACTTCTCGCTGCCTATTTATTAGGCTCGATTCCCACGGGGTTTCTTGCTGGTTACTGGCTACAAAAAATAGATATTCGCGAATATGGATCCGGTTCTACAGGGGCAACGAATGTCTTACGGGTTTTAGGGGCAAAAGCTGCGGTGGCTGTGTTGTTAATTGATTTACTTAAAGGCGCGATCGCGGTGGGAATTGCTAAGATGGCTGTAGTTCAGTTACCGGTTCTTGCGCTCTCGGAAAACTCAACCGCTTGGCTGATTATCCTGACCGCTTTAACGGCTGTGTTGGGTCATAGTAAGTCCATTTGGTTGAATTTTAGCGGTGGAAAATCTGTTGCCACCAGTTTAGGGACATTGCTAATTATGACTCCTGGTGTGGCTTTAGCTGGCGTTGCTGCTTTTGGCGTAACCTTAGCTGCGTCACGGATGGTGTCTTTAAGTTCCTTAATCAGCGCGATCGCGATTAATATTTTCATGGTTACTTTTGGCGAACCCTTCCCCTATATCATCTTTGCCGTTTGTGCAGCCTTGTATGTCTTCTGGCGACACCGCAGTAATGTGGAGCGCATTCTTGCGGGAACTGAACCCAAAATTGGACAAAAAGTTTCTAATTAACGGCTAATGAAATATCACGTCATCTACGATGGCAACTGCAATCTCTGCGTCTCTTTGGTGCAACAGATGGAAAAGTTGGATCAAGGAGCGCAGTTTGACTATATTCCCATGCAAGACGAAGCAACGCTTAACCGCTTCCAAATTACAGCAGAAGATTGCGAACTGGGAATGATTTTGATTGATGCTCAAAACCCCGATCAACGTTGGCAAGGAAGCGATGCAGCCGAAGAAATCGCCCGTAAAATTCCCTTTGCAGAAGGCTTAGTTGCCCTCTATCAACAAATTCCCGGCTTAAAATCTTTAGGGGATAAAGCTTATGAGGAGATCCGAGATCATCGCTATCAATGGTTTGGCAAGCGTGATCAAACTTATCATTCTCCTTACCCCATTGGTTGTAATGGGAAAGAAGCCTCTGATT
Organism: Halothece sp. Uz-M2-17; assembly: GCA_031580825.1. GTDB lineage: Bacteria > Cyanobacteriota > Cyanobacteriia > Cyanobacteriales > Rubidibacteraceae > Halothece. The sequence continues at coordinate 3,254 of JAVLCL010000085.1, read as the reverse complement.
AATCAAACTATGGTTTCCTCTCCAAGGTGATCTGATCCAACATTATGTTTCGTATTGCTGTTGTTTTTCCTCACCTTGATGAGAAGTTTTAACCCACTTTAGTTTTTTCGGACGGACAGCGAGGCGAGCGCTCATACTGGGGATAATGAGCAACCAATGAATCATGTAGAGGGTTCCTCGAATACTTTCCCCAAGCATTTCCCAAATTGTGAGTTTTGATTTACTCCCTTGGGTTTCTCTCAAGCCTTGAAACATCCCCCAAAAAGAGAAGGTGAGCATCATACTGGTTGCAGGAAGATAAAGCGGGGCTTCTTGACGTAAAGCTACCATCAACATATCAGGAACGGCTGCGGTCGGAAGAAGATATTGGAAGAGTAAAAAGGTACTAAGATCAAGACTTTTCCCGAATCCCATGCGGTTGCGAATAATCCAACGCCAATAGTCGAGATAGCGTTGATAGCCTCCTTCTGCCCAACGATTCCGTTGATGCCAAAGCGCGATCGCGCTAGTGACTCCTTCCTCTTTTACACAAGGGTCATTAACAAACCCAATGTCCCACTCATCTAAGTGCAAGCGAATGGTTAAATCTAAATCATCGGTAATCGTTTGTTCGTTCCATTTACCACAGCTAGCAAGGGCTTGACGGCGCACAAACTGACCATTCCCCCGTAATTCGCCAATTCCTCTTAAACCAATGCGACGCTGCTGAAAATAGCTGTCTAGTGCCATTTCTGATCGTTGTCCTTTCGTCCAGAAGTTCAAGCCAGCATTGGCAATCGCCTTGCGCACCTGTACCGCCCCAATCGTCTCTTGCTTAAAAACGGGAACCACTCTCCGTAGTAGATCCACAGGAATTTGGGCATCCGCATCAAAAACGGCAACAATTTCCCCTTTACTCAAACTCAGGGCTTGATTTAACGCGCCTGACTTGCCACCACCGGCATTAGCGGGGCGATGCAGAACCTTTAACTGACTATATTGTCTTGCTAACTGGTCTAATAAAACAGGGGTTTGATCGGTGCTGTGGTCATCAATTAACCAAATTTCATATTTATCTTGCGGGTAGTCTAAAGAACACAGACTTTCTACAAGACCTGTAATCACCGCTTCTTCATTCTTAGCAGCGACTAAAATCGAAACCAGTGGGGCTTCGGCTAAATCCGCATCCGTTAAAATAGGCGGAGGCGTGACGGGGCGAGTGAACAGAAGACGGGCAACTTGTACGGTCAAGACACCCGTAATACCTAAGACAACCCATGATCCCCAAGAAATAAGATGGAGAGCAATGGTGGTTCCCCAAACCATCATCAGTGTCACTGCTGCTTTCCAGCGTCTTCCCCCTATCCCTTGGAAAAAGTCGCTACTCCATTCTTCTTCTTCGGTTTCTGCATCCGACCACTCTGAAAGGAGAGCTTCGATCGGATTAAACTCTTCGTAAGAATTCTTGTCTGTCCAGGAATTTTGTGGCATACAGGTTAGGGGGTAATGATTGACACGAGAGTGGTTTTGCTTCTATCTTAACTTTAGATAATAAAACTTCACGCTTACTTAAAAATCAAAGCACCATATTATTGTTGGGAGTATAGCTTAAATTTTTCAGGTTGCAAAAAAATGTTAATGGAATGGTTTCGGTGGGGCGCGATCGCGCTGATGACTGTTGTTTGGGTCGAATTAATTAGAGATAGTTATCATCTATTAGCCCATTTTTGGAAACCATTATATCGGTTACATCAGATTCATCACCGTGTTTTTCGTCCCGATCTTAGTGTGCCAGATGAAAATTTATATCGACGGTCACAATGGCAAAATGATGTCCCGGAATGCTTGGTAATGTTACTGGGAAGCCTCTTCCCCGCTTTATGGGTTTCCGAGTGGACTGCTTGGACCGGAACGGTTTATACCAGTGGATTTTTGTTAAGCGCGATGGCGCGAGGGAGTGGTTTAGCTTATGCAGACGAACTGACTGATCTCACTCATCGCCCTGGAGAGTTTACCGCCCTTCCGGGTCAGTGGCGGGTGAATCGCCCTTACCATTGGCGACATCACTTTGATAATCAGAAAGCCTACTACTGTAGTACATTTACGATTGTGGATAAATTAGTTGGGAGTGCTTTATCTTTGAAAGGAAAGCAGGTGGCGGTAACTGGGGCTTCCGGAACATTAGGAAAAGCCTTATTAGAAACCTTGCGCGATCGGGGTGCGAAAATAACAGCTTTAAGCTCGAAAACGCAACCGATTCTGCTTCAAGATGGCACAGAAATTAACCCCCTTACTTGGGAAAATGGCAAAGAAAATGAACTTGTTAAGGACTTAGCAAAAATTGATATTTTAATCTTAAATCATGGCATTAATGTTCATGGTGAGAGAACCGAAACTGCCATTGATAACTCTTATCAGATTAATGCATTTTCTAGTTGGCGATTAATGGAAGCCTTTTTAAAAACCGTTCGTACGAATGAAGATAAAGTGCGCAAAGAAATCTGGGTGAATACATCAGAAGCTGAAGTCAGTCCTGCGGTTAGTCCCCTTTATGAACTATCAAAACGAACTTTAGGCGATTTAGTAACTTTACGTCGTTTAGATTCCCCTTGTATAATCCGTAAGCTAATTTTGGGACCCTTTAAGAGTAATTTAAATCCAATTGGTGTGATGTCTGCATCTTGGGTGGCGAAACAAATTGTTAATTTAGCCGTGCGGGATTTTCGGAATATTATTGTTACCGTTAATCCCTTAACTTACTTGCTCTTTCCGTTCAAAGAATTTTTCGTTTCCGCTTACTTCAAATTATTTACTCATAGCAGTCAAAAGTAAAAATTCTCATCAGTATCAGGGAGTAAAAAAACTCCCTCCATTAATTGAATTTCTCGCAGTTGTTGTGCTTTCTCCTCTTGGATTTTTTGTTGTTTTTGTTGATAGAGTTGCTTTCTTTCTTCAGGAGAGACCGCTTTTCTTCCTTCTTGAAAAGGATCAATTTGACTCAAATGTTTCATATCTATCTATAGAATGTCTTAGTCGTTTTATGTACAAAGCGAGTGATATAGATTTTATTGGTTCTTTGGAAAATATATAAACGAACCAAGAACAATGAACAAAGAACAATTGATAGAGCTTAAAATGGATACTGATCAATAATTTCACCATCAACAATCTTATAACCCCATTCCGGATGTTTTTTAATTTGTTCTTCTACCCAACTGCGCGTCATGGGAGATTGATAGAGTTTTTGTAAGTTTTCCAAACTAGGAGTCTCTGCA
>JAVLCL010000084.1:0-9749 GCA_031580825.1 Halothece sp. Uz-M2-17 | reverse complement strand
CCATCAATCGCCGTTTAATGTCGGCTTACCGATTCATCTCCATAATTGGACGTTAGAACAGGTGCAAGAACTGGCTTTAAGATACGATTTAAAGTGGGCAGCAGGGAATACTGGCAAAGAAGCATTACGTCCTCTGTTAGAAATGGTCGGTGGACATCCTTATTTGGTTCAACTGGCGTTATATCATCTTTGGGAACATCAAAATCAATCTCCTCTGGCGCATTTAGATGAACTTTTAAAAACCGCTGCTACTGATGCCGGGATTTATGGCAGTCATCTCCGTCGGCTAGTCAACATTTTAGAAAGTTCTCCAGAGTTATGTGAGGCAATGAAAACTGTCGTTAGAAGCGATCAACCCGTTGCAATTTTACCGATCGCTGCTTATCAATTACAAAGTATGGGTTTAGTGGAATTAGTGGGTAATTTAGTGACAATTCGCTATCCACTTTATTACGATTATTTCCGATCGCGCCTTGACGAAAATTTATGAAAACAGGTCATTTTGAATCATTTACCTTTCCCTATCAAGTCGGCGGTGGATTGGGCTTTAATCATCCCACTTATGTCACCCGTCAAGCCGATACAGAACTCTATAAAGGCTTGAAAAAGGGGGAATTTTGTTATGTGTTTAATGCTCGACAAATGGGAAAATCGAGTCTCCGTTTACAAGCAATGCACCGTTTGCGACAAGATGGCATTGCTTGTGTTTCCATTGATTTAACAAATATTGGAACGGGTAAGGTAACACCAGAACAATGGTATCAGGGATTATGCTTTGAGTTACTCCGTAAATTTCGATTACGCCAACAAGTGAATCTCAAACATTGGTGGGGCGAATCTATGAATCTTTCCCCTGTGCAACAGTTTAGTCGTTTTATTGAAGAAGTGATTCTTCATCACATTCAAAATGAAAGAGTTGTTATTTGCTTTGATGAAATTGATAGTGTTTTAGGGTTAGATTTTCCCACTGATGATTTTTTTGCCTTGATTCGTTACTTTTATAATCAACGCTGGGAACATCAAATTTATCAGCGATTATGTTTTGCTTTATTTGGAGTTGCTACTCCTCCTAATTTAATGCAAGATAAACAACGCACCCCATTTAATTTAGGAAAAGCCATTCAGTTACAGGGGTTTCAATTAGCAGAAGCCCAACCCTTAGCCCAAGGCTTATTACCAAAAGTGGAAAATCCTAATGAAGCCTTAAAAGTTATTTTAGGTTGGACAGGAGGACAACCATTTTTAACTCAAAAATTATGTCAACTGGTGGTTTGGAATGCTGACTATATTATGAGAGGAGAGGAAGCGGTTAAAGTTTCGGAAATTGCGCGATCGCGCATCATTAAACATTGGGAAGCGAATGATGAACCAGAACATTTGCGCACCATTCGCGATCGACTGCTATATGATGAACAAAGAACGGTGCGTCGTCTCAGTTTGTACAAAGAAATTTTGACCTCACCAGTTTCAACACTCCTCCATCATCGCCCTTATTTTCCGAAAGAAATTCCCACAGGAATTCCAGCGGATAATAGTATTGAACAAACAGAATTATTGTTATCAGGATTAACTGTCAAAGAAAATGGATTTATTACAGTTTGTAATCCCATTTATGAAGATGTTTTTGATCTGAATTGGATCGACCAACAATTATTAATGGTTCGTCCTTATAATACTCGTCTTCAAAGCTGGTTAAAATCCGGTTGTCAAGATCAAACCCCTTTATTAAAAGGATCGAGTTTAATCCGAGCACAAAATTGGGCAGATGGCAAGAACTTAAGTGATTTAGATTATCAATTTTTAGCAGCAAGTCAACTGTATGTGAATGCGAAATCTTTTGGATCAAACGACAAGAATATCTCTAAGCAATCGGTTTTCTCTTTCCTAAAAAATCAAGTCTTATCAGTCGTTGCTAGCTGTGCCATTAGTGTTATTTTAATCAGTTTTATTAGCATTAGTTGGCACAAGATCAATCAGGAAAAACAACAAGCAAAACTTGCGGAAGTTAAAGCCTACAATTTATTAGCTGAAAGTTATTTATCATCTCAGCAATCTCTTGATGCTGTTGTGGCAAGTTTAAAAGCACTCCAAGAATTAAAAAGCATTGAAGCCTCTCCTCCCCTAGAAAAACACAGCAGATTCTTATTAGAACGCGCGATCGCGCAACTTTCTAATTCAGATCATTATAAAATCACTGGTAATTTATCCACGCTAACCCAGCAAGGTTGTCAACAGATTCAAGACCATCTCAATGTTTATCCTGAAATAAGAGAAAGGGCAAAAGCCAAACTCTATTTTCTTAAACAAGAAAATATTTGTCCCGATCTGTCCACAGTAACCCGTGATTAAGAGAAGATGAGAAAGAGAATTAAAAATTTCTCGATAGCAAATTCCTGAATGACCAATCAATAGAGCGAAATTACCATTTTAAAGTAGCAGCATCAATCCCTTGTTCTCGCCTAATTTTCCCATCTTTTTCAAACCAAGCAATAATTTGTTCTGGGGTTAACTCTTCAACCGCCACCCCTTCTTCTTGCGCGATCGTTTTCAGTAATCGTAAAGACGAAATTGTTAATCGCGTTAAAAATTTCTCTGGTGAAGAAAGCAAGGCTTTATCCACATCTAAAGATTCTTCTTCTGTTAAAAATTGAATGGGACTATCTTGTGTCATAATTATTTTGTTATTTGTTCTTCGTTATTTGTTCTTCGTTCCTTGTTCTCGATCTAAAAAGGATGAATCATCTAACAATGAACCACGAACGATGAACCATGAACCAATTATTAATTGTTTAATTGAATGAAATAGCCACAACGATGTTCGCCGTGATACAGCCAGTGCGTCCGCTCCACAGTACAATCAGGGAGAACTGCAGAAAACATTTCTAATTCATGCCCGCAAACACTGGGATAAGATTCAGCAACACTAGAAATTGCGCAGTTGTGTTCAAATAAGAAAAACTTGGGTCTGGGGCTGTCCTGATATTCTTCTAAAGGATGATACTCTGCCATATACCCTTCAGCTTGCCTTAATTCTACTAATCTAGCAATCCGTTCTTCTAAGTCTCCAGTCCCAATTTTTTCTCGATAATCATCTGCTTTCCGTTGCCATTGTTTTTCTAAAACCGCATGAACTTGGTCTTCGCCAGCCGTTTCAGCAAGGGTATGAAGAAAAGAAACCGCAAACTCACCATAATCATGAGGTAATCGATCGCGCCCTTTGTCACTGAGTTGATACAAATACTGGGGTCGTCCCATCCCACTTTGTACCGCTTCATGATACACTAGCCCCTCTGATCCCAATTCCTTTAGATGTCGGCGGGTTGCTTGGGGGCTAATTTCGAGAACTTCTGCAAGATCTTGGGCAGTTGCTTGTCCCTGCTTAAGAATATACCGCAAAATCCCCTGCTTGGTTGAACTCTGGCGGGTTGCTGTCATCGTTTTCTGATTCATCGGCGCACTCCCATCTTAAAATAATTTGACAACATCTTTGTTGTTAATGTAGCCTAAAAATAGTTAAACAACAAATACGTTTCGTAAGTCGCTCCCCCGAAAATGGAAGCGATCCCAAAGAAAGTATAAAAAAGACGCTTAGCTTAACTGAGGAAACACGAACGTCCATGACTGCAACCAAAACCTTACTCAACCAACCCTACAAATACGGTTTTGTCACTGACATTGAAACCGAAACCTTACCCCGTGGACTCAACGAGGATATCATTCGCATGATCTCAGCGAAGAAGAATGAACCTGAGTTCATGTTGGACTTTCGCCTCAAAGCCTATCGTCAGTGGTTAAACATGACAGAACCGAACTGGGCGCACGTCGGTTATAAGCCTATTGATTTTAACGATATTATCTACTATTCCGCGCCAAAGAAGAAAGAAGAGAAAAAAGAAAGTTTAGACGAAGTTGATCCCGCCCTCCTCGAAACCTTTGAAAAATTAGGGATTCCTCTTTCCGAACAAAAACGCCTCGGTAATGTTGCGGTTGATGCCATCTTTGATAGTGTTTCCGTTGCGACGACATTCAAAGAAAAACTCGCAGAAGAAGGAGTCATCTTCTGTTCCATTTCTGAAGCGCTGCAAGAATATCCCGAACTGGTGAAAAAATATATGGGTAGCGTTGTTCCCAGTGGGGATAACTTTTTTGCTGCCTTAAACTCAGCAGTCTTTAGTGATGGGTCATTTGTTTATGTTCCCAAAGGGGTACAATGCCCCATGGAACTTTCTACATATTTCCGTATCAATACAGACGAAGCGGGACAATTTGAACGGACACTAATTGTTGCCGAAGAAGGGGCTTCTGTTAGCTATTTAGAAGGCTGTACCGCGCCCATGTACGACTCCAACCAGCTTCATGCTGCCATTGTCGAACTGGTTGCCTTAGATGATGCCGATATTAAATATTCCACCGTTCAAAACTGGTTTGCTGGTGATGAACAAGGTAAAGGTGGCATCTATAACTTTGTCACTAAGCGTGGACTGTGTAAAGGAAAAAACTCTAAAATCTCTTGGACCCAAGTAGAAACTGGTTCTGCGGTGACTTGGAAATATCCCAGTTGCGTGTTAGCTGGTGATAACTCGGTCGGTGAGTTTTATTCCATCGCGCTAACCAACAACTATCAACAAGCTGATACGGGTACGAAAATGATCCACATTGGGAAAAATACCAAAAGTACCATCATCTCGAAAGGAATCTCTGCGGGTCATTCTCAAAACAGCTATCGGGGTTTAGTGAAAATGGGACCGAAAGCTGATGGGGCGCGGAATTACTCCCAGTGTGATTCCATGTTAATTGGGGATCAAGCAGAAGCCAATACCTTCCCTTATATCCAAGTGGATAATAACCGCACGAAAGTGGAACACGAAGCCTCCACCGCAAAAATTGGCGAAGACCAACTCTTCTATTTTGCCCAACGGGGAATTTCAGAAGAAGATGCGGTTTCGATGATTGTCAGTGGTTTCTGTAAAGAAGTGTTCAATCAGTTACCGATGGAGTTTGCAGCCGAAGCCGATAAATTGCTGGCATTGAAATTAGAAAATTCGGTTGGGTAATTTGGTCATCAGTCATGGGTCATTCGTGTAATTCGATAGAAGGGGAACGGAAAGCAGTCATTTAACTTCCTCTTCTCCTTCTATCTTTTTCCTAAGAACAAAGAACGAATAACAAATAACAAAATATGATTAACGAAAATAGCGAAGTTATTTTATCTATTAAAGATTTACACGCGAAAGTAGAAGATACCCCAATTCTAAAAGGGGTAAATCTAGAAGTGAAATCTGGGGAGATCCATGCCATTATGGGACGAAATGGGTCTGGTAAAAGTACCCTTTCCAAAGTATTAGCAGGTCATCCCGACTATACAATCACCTCAGGAGAAGTTATCTATAAAGGGGAAAACGTCGCGGAATTAGAACCGGATGAACGCGCCTTAAAAGGGATTTTTCTCGCGTTTCAATACCCCTTAGAAATTCCTGGGGTGAGTAACTTAGACTTCTTGCGCGTGGCTTACAATTCTCACTGTAAAGCGCAAGGGAAAGAAGAAATTGATGCCTTTGATTTTGAAGATTTAGTCGAAGAAAAGCTGGAAATCGTGAAAATGGATCCCAGCTTCTTAGAACGGAGTCTGAACGAAGGTTTCTCCGGGGGAGAGAAGAAACGCAACGAGATTTTACAAATGGCCCTGCTAGAACCTAGTCTAGCAATTTTAGATGAAACGGATTCCGGTTTAGATATTGATGCCTTAAGAATTGTTGCCAATGGGGTGAATCAACTAGCGACTCCTGATAATGCAACCGTGATGATTACTCACTATCAGCGTTTGTTAAATTATGTTGAACCCGACTATATTCATGTCATGGGAGACGGAAGAATCATTACCAGTGGCGGTAAAGAGTTAGCCTTACAACTGGAAGAAAATGGCTATGAGTGGTTATATGAACAGTACGCGCCACAACAGGAGGTTACGGCTTAGGAATGAATATGTCAGTGTCTTCTCAGGATCAAAAAATTGCGAATCAAGATCATTTTCTCAATCATTTATTAAGTCAACGTCATGAAAATAATGTCGTTGCAGAAGAGGAATCAACGTTTACGGTTTGGCTGCAAAAACGACAGCAAGAAGCAGCCAACTGGGTTGCGGAATCTCGCTTTCCTCATCGCAAAGATGAAGAATGGCGCTTCACTGATTTATCGCCATTGTTAGACCATCCGTTTCAAGGAAGTCAAGCGGTTAATATTAACCCCGAAACTGCAAGTGAGTTTTTTATTCCCGAAGCCTCCTCAGCGCGTTTAGTGTTTGTCAATGGTCGCTTTTCTCCTGAACTTTCGCAACTGGATCAACTTCCCAGTGGTGTCACCTTAACGAGTTTAGGAAATTTGGATGTCCATCAACAGTCGCAAGTAACCGATTATCTTACCCAACAAGAGGGGGGAGAAGAGTTATTTACGGCGTTGAATACCGCAGGGTTTGAAGATAGCGCAGTGGTTTGGGTTGCCCCCAATACAGAAGTTGAAACCCCGATCCAGATACTATTTTTAACAGTAGGGAATGATACCCCCCAAATCATTCAACCCCGTTTACTGGTGGTGGCGGATACTAGCGCGAAATTGAATCTCATTGAACAATATGTCAGTCTCTCTTCAGAAAATGCTGCGCCTTATTTGTGTAACCCAGTAAGTGAAATTTGGTTAGCAGGAAACGCCCAAGTGAATCATATCCGCTTACAAGATGAGGCTTTCAACAGCTTCCATATTGCGAAAACCGCAGTGACTCAAGCCCAAGATAGTCGCTATGCTGGGTATCCGATCAGTTTAGGCGGAAAAATTTCTCGTCATGATTTTGATGTGTTTCAAACCGGAACGCAGGTGCATACTAAATTACATGGTTTAACCTTGGGGAATGGTCAGCAACTGTTAGATACGCACAGCGCGATCGCGTTCCGTCATCCTCACAGCACTGCCGATCAGCTTCACAAATGTATTTTAGATGATTCCGCAAGAGGCGTGTTTAACGGAAAAATGTTTGTTCCCCAAGCAGCCCAACTGACAAATGCAGCGCAACTCAACCGCAATCTTCTCTTATCGAATAAAGCCCATGTAGATACGAAACCGGAATTAAATATTGTTGCGGATAATGTGAAATGTTCCCATGGCGCTACCGTCAGTCAACTGGAAGCAGATGAGTTATTCTATCTGCGTAGTCGAGGCTTAGATAGCAATGCAGCAACCAACTTATTAATTAATGCCTTTGCTGCGGAAATTATTGAAGAAATTACCGTTTCTTCGGTGCGAGATCAATTATTTAGTCGTTTGCAAAACCGATTTATTCACTAGAGTCTATGACCATTGCAACTACTCCTTCCTTAGCCAGTCAAGTGCGTGCTGATTTTCCCATTCTCAATCAAGAAGTGAATGGGCATCCATTAATCTATTTTGATAATGCTGCCACGTCTCAAAAGCCATTATCTGTGATCAAAGCCTTAGATGAATACTATGAATATACAAATTCTAATGTTCATCGAGGTGCCCATAGTTTAAGCACAAAAGCAACAGAAGCCTTTGAAGGGGCGCGAGATAAAGTTGCCCAATTTGTTAATGCTAATTCTCGCAATGAAATTGTTTTTACCCGTAACGCCACGGAAGCAATTAATTTAGTTGCTTATAGTTGGGCTTTAAATAATCTCCAACCAGGTGATGAAATTATTACCTCGGTTATGGAGCATCATAGTAATATTGTTCCGTGGCAAATGGTTGCGCAGAGAACCGGGGCAATTCTCAAGCACGTTGGTTTAACAGAAGAAGAAACCTTAGATTTAGAACAGTATAAAACTCTGCTTTCTGACAAGACAAAATTAGTTGCGCTTGTTCATGTTTCTAATACCTTAGGCTGTATTAATCCCGTTGCAGAAATTACGCGCCTTGCAAAAGAGAAAGGGGCAAAAGTATTAATTGATGCTTGTCAAAGTGTGCCTCATTTGCCAATAAATGTGCAAGCAATAGGTTGCGACTGGTTAGTGGCGAGTGGACATAAAATGTGTGGTCCGACTGGGGCTGGCTTTTTGTATGGCAAGGAAGATTTATTAAATGCAATGCCTCCTTTTTTAGGCGGTGGTGAAATGATTGGCGAAGTCTCGTTAGATGCTTTCACTTGTGCGGAATTACCCCATAAATTTGAAGCGGGAACCCCTGCTATTGCTGAAGCCATTGCCTTAGGGGCAGCAGTGGATTATTTAATTGCAATTGGCATGGACAAAATTTATGCTTATGAAGAGGAATTAACGGCTTATTTATTCCACCAATTAGAAGGCTTTTCTAACTTAAGAGTTTATGGACCGAAACCAACAGCAGAAGGGAAAGGAAGAGCAGCCTTAGCAGCATTTAATGTGGAAAATTTACACGCTAATGATTTAGCCCCCTTGTTAGATTATGAAGGAGTTGCCATTCGTTCCGGTCATCATTGTACGCAACCGTTACATACGGTTTTAGGGGTTGCTGGCAGTGCAAGAGCGAGTCTTTATTTCTATAACACGAAAGAAGAAATTGATGGCTTTATTACTGCCTTAAAAAATACCATTGATTTCTTTACCGAAATGATGGCATAAGACGATCGCGCTTTTTTTTGAGGGAGCAAGTTACGCTCCCTAGTCGTGACCCAAATGTCGGAATGGCTATGGCATTCTGATGAATTTAAGCCTCAATAATAACTCGTAAGTTTCCCCGTTTACGAATCACTCGACATGCAGTTGCACCATCAGATTGTTCAAACTCTAAATCCAGCACAGTCTGACCAATTTTGAGATTATCTAAAGAGAGAGATTGAATGGACGGGGGTAAGGTGGGGTGAATAATCCGTAAACAGTTATTAGCTGCATCAGGTTGTAAGTTAATCATTAACTGTAGTAGTTGGAAAACGGTTCCGGTTGCCCAGGCTTGCGGAGAACACGCCACAGGATAGCGCACAGGTGAACGATTGGGAGTACGTTTGTAACCACAAAAGAGTTCTGGAGGGCGATAATAGGGTTGTTCGCTACACATATCAATGATGGCTTGACTCAACTCTAGTGCTTGTTCAACAAAGCCCAAAGTTCTTAAACCAGCAGCAATAATGCCATTATCGTGGGGCCAAACCGTTCCTAAATGATAGCCCATGGGATTATAAGCAGGTGAGAGACTGCTGAGAGTGCGTATTCCCCAACCGCTAAATAAATCAGGAGCTTGTAAGCGTTCCGCGACACTATGAGCTTTATCGGGATCTAAAATATCTAAGCCAAGACAGTGACCCGGATTGGACGTAATACTATCAATGGGTTTTTTATTTTCATCAAGAGCGAGGGCATAATAACCTTGATCCGGAAGCCAAAAGTCTTGATTAAATCGGGTTTTGAGTTTTTGGGCTTCTCCATACCAACGTTCGGCAAGATCTAAACGTTTTTTAAGACGGGCGAGTTGACTAAGGCGTATTTTCGCTGCATAGATATAACCTTGGACTTCACACAGCGCGATCGCGCCCGTCGCTAGTTTTCCTTGGCGATCAACAATACAATCACCTGAATCTTTCCAGCCTTGATTCTGTAACCCGCCAGGGGACTCGCAATGATAATAGAGATATCCCGTTGCTTCACAGGCGCGATCAATCCAAGCCATGGCAGCAAGAGCATTATCCCACAACTGATGAAACAACTGTTCATCATGCGTCCAAGTGTAATATTCAGAATACAGGATCAACCATAATGGTGTCGCATCTACCG
>JAVLCL010000083.1:0-9762 GCA_031580825.1 Halothece sp. Uz-M2-17 | reverse complement strand
ACGTTGCTTATCATTAAAGTATGCAGGAACAGTAATGACTGCTTGTGTAATCTTGCCTTTCTGTCCAATTTGTTCTTGATAGGCTTGAGCGTTATGAACGATTTTTTTTAGAATTTCCGCAGAAATTTCTTCTGGAGAATATTCTTTTCCGCCCAACTGAACTGCAATACTGTTTTCAGTTCCCTGATTCGGTTGGATAATTTTGTAACCATATCGAGAAAGTTGAGTTTTTACAACTTCGTCACCAAAGCCTCGTCCCATGAGACGTTTAATGGAAATAATGACATTCTCGGGATCAACCTTCAGTTGGTTATACCCTTGTTCCCCTACAATCAAATCATTATTCCTACAAGCCACAACTGAGCGCGTTAATTTCCGATCAGGTGGTGAATTATCTTCTGCTGTTATAACTTCTAGATCCTTAAACTTAAACGCTGCAACTGAGTTCGTTGTTCCCAAGTCAATGCCAACCGAGTTTCCCATCTCTCTCTCCTTATGCAACCTGATGGTCTAATCTTTGTTGAATATCACTATCTGATATGACCCTAATCTTACATAATTTCTTTCCTAGGCTTAATTTCTGAAAAGTCATTACAATCCAGTATTTTTCCGTTACTCAATAAAAAAATAATTTAAAAGTTTTTTAAGGAAGTTTTTAATATTACATAATATTGCTATTTTGAAATAATTAGAGTCTGCTGAAAAAGTGCGCGATCGCGCTTCCCCTAATGTTGGTTGACGGACAAAACTTCTGAAAGCCCTATTCTATAGTAGGTTAGCTTGACTAACAGTCACCGGAGCAAAGCGTGAGGACAGGCATCCTCCATTTTCCGAAGGCGTAATCTTTGACTCGTAACCCAACAAGACCCTTGCTAGTGTTCGATTTCGTCACCTCAACCCAACCTACGTTTTAAATCTTTTGTCAGTCAATCAGGTCCCCCATGGGTGTGGCGATCATGATTAGCTTACGCGATCGCGCTGCAAAATATCCTTAAACCATACTAAAAAACGATCGCGCAACGCAGATAAAGAATATTCCTCCTCCACTTGTTGACGACACACCAACCGATCAATTTCATCAAGGCGGTCAATGGCTTTGACCAAACCTTCCACGCTGTCTGGTTCCACTAAAAATCCTGTTTTGCCATCACGAACAATTTCCGCCGGTCCTCCCCGACGATAAGAAATGACAGGGACACCACAAGCCAGCGCCTCAATCGCAACATTGCCAAAGGCTTCCACCCAACGGGGAGTCATTAATAAACCTCGACATTGACGGATTTCTTTTTGCAACTCAGTGGTGGATAAAAATCCACCATATTCAATGGGGGCGTTGGGATACTGGCTGCAAATCTCATTCCAATAGGCTTCGTCTTGCATCCAACCGAAAATCTTAAGGGGGATATCTAATTGTTGTACCGCTGCAACGGCATCTTCTAACCCTTTTTCCGGTGCAATACGACCTAACCAGACCAGAGAATCATTACTTTCAGCACTAAATTCATATAAAGATAAATCTAAACCACTACTTAAACAGCGACACGCCTCGCTAAAGGGGAAGGTTTCCGCTTGGGTGCGAGTGTAAACACCAAATGTTCCCGGAAAACGATTAATGGTTTGGCTCATAATTTGGTCTAGAGCCTCACTCATCGAACCCATACTAATAAAATGCGCGATCGGGGTTTGGAAAAAAGGGGTTAAGTAAAACGGAAGCCAGTCAAAGGCAAAATTAACAATTAAGTCATAGTCGGATTGCACTTCTCGGGCATAGTCGCACATATTGGCTAAAACCGAGTTCTCAGGAAGTTGAATCGGCGCGTGTCTTCCTTCTCCTTGGGCAGGAATTTGTAAGTTTCCAGAAATCGTTTCAATGGGAAGATTTTCAAAATAAGAGCCTGTAGGGGCAAGAATCTTGACCTGATGTTGAGTGTGTAATAAATCTTGGGCGAGATTTTTAATGGTTAATTCTACCCCTCCCCCTTCACCAGTGCCTAGTGCACCGACGGGAGTAGAGAGAAAAAGGAGGGAGAGAGGTTGAGATGCTTGTGTCATCAGTTCTTTTCGGAGAAAATAAGGGTGTTTGCTTACAATTGAGCGATCTTACTTGCAAGAAACACATTTTATTCCTAACTGATACCAGATGAAACCCTTAAATTTATTACGTTGGACAACTCGCCTCAGCGCGATCGCTGCTTTCCAAGCAGGTCTTTTCTTTATGGTAACCCCCACGCGTCCCCTGCAAGCTGCGGTTGGCGATGAGTTTAAAATTTGTGCCGAAGAGTTACAAGAAGCGGGGTTATCCCCTGATGAATCTTCTGCTGCTTGTGCCGATGCCCTGCGCCCCAAAGATTTATCTTTATGTGTCTTAAGTATGAATCAAGAAGTGGGGATTCCTGCTGAGGAAGGATTATATAACTGTTATCGCGATCGTCGTCCCCTTGAATTAGCCAGTTGTGTTGTGGATATTAACCAATTTTTAGAAGGAGATGATATAGGGATCATTGTCGAAAATTGTCGGCGCAGTATTCTCCCACTCCGTTATTCAGATTGCGTTGTTGGCTTAACGAATGCTGCCGAGGAAACCATTGATCCTGCTAATGCCATGGAAGAATGTATTAACGCTGATACGTTTCCCCAACCCCTAACTCAATTTGAATAGTTAATTGATGAAGATGGGAAGAGGGGGATAGGAAATTCCCTTTTTCCCAATAACTAATAACTAATAACTAATAATGACTTATCAGTTAATTGCTCATCGGGGGTATAGCGCGATCGCGCCGGAAAATACCCTAGCTAGTTTTCAAGCTGCTTTAGAACAACCGATTATTGGGGTTGAATTTGATGTTCATTTATCTAGAGATGGGATTCCTGTTGTGATTCATGATGCAACAGTAGAGCGAACCACTAATGGTCAAGGCAACATTGCAGCCAAAACCTTGACAGAACTGCAATCTTTAGATGCTGGAAGTTGGTTTGATCCGAGTTTTTCCCAAGAGACGATCCCGAGGTTAGATGAAGTCTTAGAACTTTTTTCTGCTAGCAGTGTTTACTTATATATTGAGTTGAAATATCCTCAAACTTGGTTACCGGAAAGTGCACAAAAGCTACTCACTTTATTACAAACTTGGCGCGATCGCTGCACGGTTGTTTCCTTTGATCATGATTTTATTAACGCAGTGCGAGGTCAATGGCCACAATGCGCGATCGGTTACGGTATTGCTGATCCCAAACAATATACTGAAGATTATCTAAAAACACTTGACCTGACCAATGCAGCCATTGTTCCTCACTTTTCTTTAGTTTTGACATCTCCGCATTTGACATCGACTTTACTGGAGAAAAACCATCTCGAAATTGTCCCTTGGACAGTGGATGAAGTCGCTGTTGCAGAAAAACTATCTGATTTTAACCTCAGTAAAATTATTAGCAATACGCTTTTGAAAAAAAAGACTTAGATTAAATTTGATTGACAAATTCCAACAAGCGATTAATCCCCCAAAACTGATCTTCCTCTCCATTTGTCTTGCTAATGTGGGAAACGTGCCCCCCATGATCGGTTAACAGAAGATGAGCATAGGGATTGTGATCCACTTTTGCTTGCATTTCAGGAATAATCCTCGGGTCAAAAATGGGATCATCGGCTGCATAAACAATCAGATAAGGGCGCTGCAACTGATCCAATAAATACAAGCCTGCGGTGTAATGATAATATTCAGTCTCACTGGCAAATCCATAGTAATCAATTACGATTTCCCGATCAAAACTGCGAATCGAATCAATCCGATCAACAACATTAGGATCAATGGAGTCTGGAAACCGTGCTGCTTTTTGTCGTGCTTCCTCTTTTAATTCCTTCGTAAACTTTCTCTCAACAATTCGTCCGAAGGGATAACTGACTAAATAATCCAGCGTCCAATCAGATTGTAAATTAGGAGTTAGTGTCGCTGCTCCAGAAATCAAAGAACTGGTATCTTGGGCTGCTTTCAATCCCCATAAAGCCACTTGTCCCCCCAAAGAAAACCCAATCAAAACCACTTTTTCGGGACAACCTAAGTCCACTAACTGTTCCGCTAGTCGAACTTGATCAACCCCTTCTCGCCAACCATCTGACATCGGTACTGGAGAGAGTTCCGCAGTTTTCCCATGACCACGCCAATCATACATTAAAACCGCCCATCCCTGAGCATACGCTTTGTAAGCCGTTAAATGGGCATACCAAGACTGTTCTGTATTTCCTGTAATCCCATAGTTAATAATAATCGTGCCATGAGCAGACGGTGGACAAACCCATTTCCCCCACAAAGGAACATCCTCCGCCCCGAAAAAAACTTTTTCTTGCCACGGTAGGGAAGGATAACCTTGTAACCACCTCGCCCGTTCTTTCCAAATTTCCCAAGTTTTGCCGTACCAATAAGTCGTAGCAATGGTCTGCAAAATACCATTACGCAGATATCGGGGTGGAAGATAACTTGTAAAGGAAGTTGTCATCACTGGTAATAAAGACCTATTATTCGTTATAATTCTTAAGACTTGTTGAAGATAGTTACCACTAGGCTTATCACTTCTTCAAGAAATCTTTATCAACAAAAAAGGATTGCAGCAAAACTCGTATAATCAGTAAGTAAATCTTAATTTTTCGTTTACACATCTTGTCAAACCCTAAACAAAAGTATAGCTAACGCTATCATAATGATGCCTCGAATCCTTGTTATTGATGATGATCCCGCCATTTCAGAATTAGTTACGATTAACCTCGAAATGGCAGGCTACACTGTAGAACCCGCAAATGATGGTATTAAGGGTCAAGCCCTTGCAGTGCAACTGCAACCCGATTTAATCATGCTTGACCTGATGTTGCCTCGTGTCGATGGTCTCACTGTATGCCAACGGCTACGGCGTGATGACCGCACTGCTGATATTCCCATCTTGATGTTGACGGCTTTGGGTCAAACTCAAGACAAAGTAGAAGGTTTCAATGCGGGTGCAGATGACTATCTCACCAAACCCTTTGAAGTAGAAGAAATGTTAGCGCGAGTCCGCGCCCTCCTGCGTCGCACAGACCGTATTCCCAAAGCAGCAAAACATAGTGAAATTCTCAATTATGGCCCTCTGACCCTGGTTCCAGAACGGTTCGAGGCAATCTGGTTTGGTCAAACAGTGAAGCTGACCCATTTAGAGTTTGAACTCTTGCACTGCTTATTGCAACGTCATGGACAAACCGTGTCTCCCAGTGAAATTTTGAAGGAAGTATGGGGGTATGATCCTGATGACGACATTGAAACCATTCGGGTGCATATTCGCCATCTCCGGACTAAACTGGAACCAGAACCCCGTCATCCCATGTATATCAAAACGGTTTACGGGGCAGGGTATTGTTTAGAGTTACCCGGCGAAGCAGAATCAAAATCAGAAACTGAAAACTCAGCAGCCCTGGAAGAACAGACGTAACCTCATTAGGAAGAAACCGATGGAAGTAAAACGTTTACCGGCTCTATCGGACAACTATATCTTTGTCCTTTATGATCCCGAACAAAACATTGCAGCCACCGTTGACCCTGCAGAGGCAAAACCGGTTTTAAACTGTCTGCAAAAACTGGGTGCAGAGTTAGTTGCCATTTTTAATACCCATCACCATTTTGATCATGTCGGTGGCAATCAGGAACTGAAAAAACACTATCCCCAAGCTGTGGTTTATGGTAGTGCTGCGGATCAAGGACGCATTCCGCATCAGGAAGTTTTTTTGCAAGAAGGAGATACGGTAACGTTTGGCGGACGTTCGGGAGAGGTGTTCTTTGTACCTGGGCATACCAGTGGTCATATTGCCTATTATTTTCCCCCTGCAGGAGGGCAAGCAGTTGGTGAACTCTTTGCTGGTGACACGATGTTTGTTGGTGGATGTGGACGTTTATTTGAGGGGACACCTAACCAAATGGTGGATTCTTTAAGTAAGTTAAAAAACCTTCCGGATCAAACTCGGTTGTGGTGTGCTCACGAATACACTTTGAAAAATTATCAGTTTGCCATCAGCATTGAACCGAATAATCCGGTAGTGCAAAGGCGTTATCAGGAAGTCCAACAAGCCCGTCGCGACGGGAAAGCAACTGTTCCTTCCCTGTTAGAACAAGAAAAAGAAACGAATCCTTTTCTGCGTTGGGATGATCAGAATTTACAAACGATCGCGCAAAGCCATGATCCAGCGCAGACCTTTGGACGACTGCGTGGCATGAAAGACCGCTTTTAAACAAGGAGTTTAGACCATGAAAGCATTTGTGGCGGGGGCAACGGGAGAAACCGGACGACGAATTGTTCAGGAATTGGTGCAGTCTAAGATTCCGGTGCGGGCATTAGTCAGAAATTTGGAAGTGGCAAAGGAGATTTTACCCCCAGAGACAGAACTGGTATTAGGGGATGTTTTAAAGCCGGATAGTTTACAAAGTGCCATTACCGATTGTACAGTTGTCTTTTCGGCAACGGGGGCGCGTCCTAGTCTAGATCCCACCGGACCTTACCAAGTGGACTATCAAGGGACTAAAAATCTGATCCAACTGGCAAAAGAGAATAATATTGAACATTTTGTTATGGTGTCTTCTCTTTGTGTGTCACGGTTTTTCCATCCGTTAAACTTATTTTGGCTCGTATTGTACTGGAAAAAACAAGCGGAAGCTGAATTACAAAAAAGTGGCTTAACTTACACCATCGTTCGCCCTGGTGGGTTAAGAAACGAAGACAATCCTGATCCCGTGGTGATGTCCCAAGCTGATACCTTGTTTGAGGGCAGTATTCCTCGTCAGAAAGTGGCGCAAGTGTGTGTTGCTGCATTGAATCAACCTGAAGCTAAAAACAAAATTGTTGAAATTATTGCTCAACCGGAGGCTTCCCCCCACAGTTGGGAGGAATTATTTGCGCAAGTTTAGGAAAGGAGAAGGAGATCAACCGCTTGAGTTCACAGAAGATTAAGGGTTGCCACCATCATGCCTTCTGCTTCATCTTTTTCCAAGTTAAATCCCATCCGTTCGCAAATCTTCTGCATGGGACGATTTTCGGGGAGAATATAAGCAATGATCCGTTCCAATTGTTCTTCTTGGGTAATGTTAACCAGTTGACGCAAAAACTCTGTCCCTAAACCTTGACGTTGGTAAGGATCGCTTATGAGCATTCCAAATTCTACGGTGCGAGTGCCTTTAATTTGACTCAATCGTCCCACACCAAGAATTTCATGATTGCCCTGTTCATCTTCATGATCGGCAACTAATGCCATTTCTCGATCATAATCAATAAAACAAATTCGAGTGAGACGAGTATGAGTGACCCGATGGGCGTGACTAATGAGATGAGCATATCGTAAATAAACGCTTTCTTCGGATAAGGTATTGTGGAAAGCGCGGATTAAGGGTTCATCCTCAGGACGAATGGGGCGAATGGTAACTGGCGTTTTATTCTTGAGTTCCCATTGGGTTATGTATTGCGTGGGATAAGGACGAATCGCCAATTGAGGACGAATTTGGGTCTGACCACTATGTAAGACAACTCGCGCGTCAAGGGCAATACTCCCCCCATCTTCTGCGGTTCGAGCTAACAGAGGATTAATATCAATTTCCTTAATCTCCGGTTGTTCTACCACCAGTTGACTAAATTGCACTAAAAGCTGTTCCAGAGCTTCTAAATCAATATTAGAGCGACCTCTGACCCCTTGCAGAGCACTGTAGATGCGAGTTTGTTCCATCATCCGTCGCGCTAGGGTGGTATTTAAGGGGGGAAGTCCTAAAGCGCGATCTTTGAAGACTTCTACCAATGATCCGCCAGTGCCAAAGAGTAAGACAGAACCAAATTGCGGATCGAGACTGCTGCCTAAAATCAGTTCGTAACCGTCGAGTTTCAGCATCGGTTGCACGGTTACCCCTTGGAAATTTTCAGGCGGGACTGCATCTCGAATACTGTGATAGGCAGATGTTACTGCGTCTGCATCTTTGAGGTTAAGTTTAACGCCTCCAACATCGGTTTTATGGGTAATCGTTTCGGAAGAGAGTTTTAAAACGACGGGATAACCCATGGCTTCGGCTTGGGTGACCGCTTCTTCGGTACTGGTGGCGAGACGAGTTTCGACGGTGGGAATATGGTAGGCAGAAAGGAGTTGTTTCGATTCGTATTCGGTGAGAAGGGTTCGTCCTGAAGTTCTGACGTGATTGAGGATTTGCTGGACTTGTGCGCGATCGGGTTCTCTTCCTTCGCTGAGAATTGGGGTTTCATAAATGCCTTGTAAGTTGTAGCTATAACGCCACATGAGGTTAAAGACTTGCGCTGCGGTATCAGGGTAAGGAAGGGTAAAAATATTAGCTTCGTTGAGGATTTTTTCTCCGGCTTCTACACTGTTTCCCCCCATCCAACTCGCAAGGAGGGGTTTACCTTTGAGATGAGAAAACTGGCAGAGGGTTTCTGCAATTTTAGTGGGATTGGTCATGGCTTGGGGAGTGAGAATAACCAAGAGTCCATCACTGTTGGGATCTTGAGCAACAATTTCGATCGCGCTTTTATATCGTTCAGGGTCAGCATCTCCTAAAATATCAATGGGATTGCCATGACTCCAGTGGGCAGGTAAACATTCATTCAACTGCGCGATCGTCTCAGGAGCGAGTTGGGCTAACTTTCCACCATTACGAATTAAAGCATCCGTGGCTAAAACCCCAGGTCCCCCGGCATTGGTTAAAATCGTTAAACGGTCACCGTGCGGACGGGGTTGTTTCGCCAGAATTTCTGACAGATTAAACAAATCGTCAATGGTATCGACTCGTAAAACCCCACAACGACGAAAGGCAGTATCTAAAACATCATCACTTCCTGCTAATGCCCCCGTATGAGAGGCAGCAGCTTTTGCAGCAGCAGAGGTGCGTCCCGATTTAATGACAATGATCGGCTTGGTGAGGGCAACTTCTCGCGCTGCGGAGAGAAACGATCGCGCATCGCCAATGGACTCCATATAAATGACAATACTGTGGGTATGAGGATCATCACCGAGATAATCAATCAAGTCTCCCCAATTGACATCCAACATGGAACCAATAGAGACAAAGGCACTAAAGCCCACATTTTCCCGAAAACTCCAATCTAAAATTGAGGTACATAACGCTCCACTCTGGCTAATAAAGCCCACATTTCCCGGTAACGCCATGGCACTGCCAAAGGTTGCATTCAGACCATGATGAGGATTCATGACACCCAAACAATTCGGTCCAATAATCCGTAAGTGATGGGCTTGGGCTTGGGTCTTAATTTCTTGTTCTAAGGCAATGCCTTCTTCTCCAATTTCCTTAAAACCAGCGGAGATAATAATCGCTCCTTTTACCCCCTTACGAGTGCAATCCTTAACAATACCAGACACAGTGGGGGCAGGAGTCGCAATGAGAGCAAGATCAACGGTATCAGGGATACTTTCTAAATTGGGATAGGCTTTGATTCCTAAAACACTGTCCCGTTTTGGATTCACCGGATAAACGGTGCCGCCAAAAGGATTGCTAATTAAATTCCAAAGTAGCGTGCGTCCGACACTACCCGGTTTTTCACTCGCACCAATGACAGCGACCGTTTGTGGGTTAAAAATTGCATCTAAGGGTTGACGGGTTCCCAAGAAATCATGGGCAGGATCATGGGTTCGATTTTGGGCTTGAATCATGGCTTTCAACGTTCCATCTGACGTTACCTCCACTGTAAACCGCAATCCCATGGTCTAAACGGAAAAAACGTTTAAGATCTTCAGACTTAACGTCC
>JAVLCL010000621.1:0-1500 GCA_031580825.1 Halothece sp. Uz-M2-17 | reverse complement strand
GTCCTCTCCGAGAAAAAACAACTGATTCGTCGCAATGGTATTCTCGAGTTTTTAGAAGAAGACGAAACTTTAGACAACATTGGTGGATTAGAAGAACTGAAACGTTGGCTCAGATTACGGTCAGATGCCTTTACGAAAAAGGCAAGAGATTATGGGCTTCCCCAACCAAAAGGAATGCTAATTCTAGGCGTTCCAGGTTGCGGAAAATCCTTAACTGCCAAAACAACTTCTCGCTTATGGGGACTGCCACTGCTACGTCTTGATATGGGTCGCATTTATGATGGATCAACTGTCGGACGCTCAGAAGCGAATCTCCGCAACGCCTTAAAAACTGCTGAATCAATCTCCCCAGCGATCTTATTTATTGATGAATTAGACAAAGCCTTCTCCGGAAGTGCAGGTTCATCAGACTCGGATGGGGGAACCTCAAGTCGGATCTTCGGGTCTTTCCTCACTTGGATGCAGGAAAAAGAATCTCCAGTTTTTGTTATGGCAACGGCAAACCGTGTCGAACGTTTACCCGGGGAATTCTTACGGAAAGGACGGTTTGATGAAATCTTTTTCGTTGATCTACCGAATACAGAAGAACGAGGAGACATCTTCCGCATTCATTTACAAAAGCGCCGTTCCGACATCTCTCGCTTCGATGTAGAACAGTTAGCCAAATTATCTGAAGGTTTTTCTGGGGCAGAAATTGAGCAAGCACTAATCGCTGCAATGTATGATGCTTTTGCTCAAGATCGGGAGTTCACGCAGCTTGATATTATTGCTGCGCTGAAGTCAACCCTTCCACTGTCCCGAACAATGACAGAACAGGTCAATGCACTACGAGAATGGGCGCATCAACGCGCACGACCTGCTTCGTCCTCCGTCGCCGAATATCAGCGACTGGAGTTTTAACAGGCTTTCTCCCCTGCTGCTAACAGGGGCGAAGGGCTAGCAAAGTTGCTAGCAGTTCAAAACCAAAGATCGTTACCCATCTTAGCATGGTGCGATCGCGTATGTCAAAACCAGTTAATGTTCATCTCTCAACTTTAGGAGGAAATCACAATGTCCCACTTTAGCACTCTCCGTACTAAAATCAGCAACGCGGAAATTCTCAAAACATCCTTAAGTGATCTGGGTTTAAACGTTAAAACCAATGCTGATGTTCGTGGCTACAATGGTCAACGTCTCCGTGCGGATATCGTCGCCCAATTGGAAGGGGAATACGACTTAGGTTGGTCTGAAAACAGTGATGGCACTTACGACCTGATTGCTGATCTTTGGGGTGTTGCGAAAAAGCATAATCAAACTGAGTTAATTAACTCTATTAACCAAAAATATGCAGTTAATAAAACCCTCGCAGAAGCGAAGCAACGTGGTCTGGAAAATGCCAACGTTAAGTTAGTGGTTCAGTAGAAGTATCCTAACTTGGTAGGGGCGTTGTCTAGAAACGTCTTTACTGCGCGTTCCCAAGCTGCAACGGGTTGACCTTTTTGGTTAACCCTTTTTTATTGG
>JAVLCL010000082.1:0-9787 GCA_031580825.1 Halothece sp. Uz-M2-17 | reverse complement strand
TTCAATTTAGTCCCCTGAAAATCGGGGATTTAAACATGATTGCTCCTTATTCAACTATACGAAAATATGGGTTTCAATTTAGTCCCCTGAAAATCGGGGATTTAAACCTGAGCAGCTTCAAGAGGGTGAGCAATTAGAAGCTGATATTGTTTCAATTTAGTCCCCTGAAAATCGGGGATTTAAACGGTATCTGTACTCCAAATATCTTTATTTACAATTTGTTTCAATTTAGTCCCCTGAAAATCGGGGATTTAAACCCATTTGGATTTTTTAAAGCATCCATTAGCATTTGTTGTTTCAATTTAGTCCCCTGAAAATCGGGGATTTAAACATCAAACAATGTTCTGTAGAGATTTGGGAAAATAGGTTTCAATTTAGTCCCCTGAAAATCGGGGATTTAAACCAGGAAGAGAAGCAATGCGCTGAGAATAATGGTTTCAATTTAGTCCCCTGAAAATCGGGGATTTAAACAAAATAAGCAGAAAATACTCAATGAGTCCACTGACCGTTTCAATTTAGTCCCCTGAAAATCGGGGATTTAAACCGCTTGCATCTGAACCCCTTGTCATATTTAGTTTTCAAAGTCCAGTTGCGCGAATCCTTAATCATTTTAGCCGATTCTCAAAATTAAATTTGCCAAATTAGCTGAAACCCTTGCCCTGACTGGTGCGCGATGGGTTGAAAAACAGAAAAGCTCAAGCCCTTTACAGAAATAGGGTTTTAACCAATCCGTACTCACTTCGCATTACACAGCACCCCTTTCGCGCAAATTTTCCCTAAATCGGGAGCAACGTTCCTAACCCATAATGACAGGCATAACCCAGACCAATGGGAGATGTAACCGCTTGAGAAAAAGTTAGTTTCACATTGTATCCCACTCGCCCCACTTTCTTACCATGAGAATGAGCCGTTTGCCATTGCCAAAATCTTTCCCAAGGCTGACATTGAGCTTCTACAACTAATTCCCCATCTAAATACATCCCCAATCCTTCGGAGGTTGCTTGAAACGTGGGTTTCCCTGATAAGCCTAAATGATCGAGAAAGAGTAAATATTTCAACGCTTGATGTTCGGGTCCATCTTTTTGATAGTCTGTTCCCGATAAATAACGAGGTTTTCCCCGCAAGGTTTTCGGGAAGCGAGTCAGAAACATCGGCGTAATGGTTTTCCATTGTTGATGAGACTCGCCAAGGCTTTTAGAGAAATCACTGAGTTGTAAGTTAACCCATTGTTCTCCTGCTTTGACAAATAAGATAGCAGAAATACTGGCGAGGGCATCAGAGGAATATCCTTCAGTAGCAATTAACTGTAGTCTTTTGATATAACGCTGTTTAGAATCAGGAATCGGTTGAATAAATGTATGGCTATGATTTCGGCGAGGTTGTCCCATTTCCTGACCTGTAAAAATCGGGCTAGGACAGCGTTTAACGAGAGAACGGTGTAAGTTATAACAGATTTCGTGGGCGTATTTGAGGGGAATCGGATGTGGCGCGATCGCGCTCAAGGTGACAATCTGAACAGCAGCATTAGACTCTTCATCCTTTTTCTTTGACAACTGCGCTGGATTGGGATCTTTTAATTGATAGGCGGTTTGTCCCACCCCTGGAAATACCGCTTGCTTATTTTTGGCAAAGACATCCGCAGCCGATGAGTTAAGCGTTCCCCACAGTTGTTCTGCATCTAAATTAGAATCGGGAACCGCAACAATTTTTGTTCCTTCTGGGTTAGGAATGGCATTACTTTCAGGCATTTTTTCCACAATTTCCCACTTGGCAGCAGCTTCTTTGCGCCCTAAATAAGTGAGACCATTGAAAATTAAGCGTAAGACTAAATCTTCCGTTTCACTGAGTTCAAAAGGGTATCGAATAAAAAGCGTTGAGTCTTCCTCATCGAGGAGTAACCCCGCAGCATAAAGGGTTTTCCCTGGTTTAATTTCTGGGGGTTTTCCTGGCTTCATCTGCGGTCGCGGTGAGCGATGCTGGATGTAAGTGGCTTGGGGGAGGTAGTATTCTGGCTCAACTTGCGCCATTTTGTGCAGTAAGCCTTTTAGAGTCGCTTGATGTTTCTTCGGCAAATGGACGTTATAAGAACCCGCGACAATCGCCCTGAGAATGCGCCAAGGGGCAGGGGGCCAATCAATTAAGCCTTCACAATGGGCATGATGCCAAGCATTTGCCTGATATTGATTTAATAATAAGTGAATGGCAATAATCATAATCTAAGATGCGCTTTCAGTTTCCTTTTCTTCCTCGACTGCTTCATTCAGTTCAATGGGAATCTCAACCGTAGTCACTCCATTAAATAAGCCTTCTTCTTGGCATTGCTGGATTTTTTGCTGTAATTCTTGTTGTAAGTCTTCTACTTTGCTCGGTAAATCTGGATCAGTTCCCTTAATTTCCTTGACTTGGAAATAACACTCCGATCGCAGCATCATCGGTTCAGAGAGAAATTTAGCCACCAGATATTGAGACAGAAGACTAATTAACTCCTTAGCAGCATCAGGAAGATTAGGCGCAGCATCCACTAGGCGAGTATCAATAACAAATTTCCCGAGATAGTCCTCTGCTTGATATGATTCTCGGACATAAGGAACATTTCCCAACCCCACTTCCGACGCTCTTGTAATATCTTTGAATTTGGTTTTTCCTTTCTCCTTTGCTTCTTTCACAAAATAGCCTTTCGTCACGACGCTATCGCCAGCAGCAGAAATCGGATCATGACTCGCCCCACCATTAGGCATCGCAACCGCACCTTGAGCGACAAACTGACCGGTTACCACGCGAGGAATCCGCATATTGCCTTGGATGTGAGAAAGAAAACACCCTAAAACAATGGAAATGGGGTCTAATTCAAAGACAGCACGGTAAATGCCTTGTTCTTTCACTCGCCGTTTCAAAACGTCTCGAAACCTATCTCCATCTAACATCGCATCTTTATGACGAGACAGATAAGCGGTGCCAATGCGGTGCGGAAGAGTAAGGGTAGAAGCGAGGAATTGATTGTTGGCTCGTGTATTCCTAATTTCAATATAGGGAAGTCCTTGTAATTCTGGGATAATATCCTGATTCACTTCATCCCAAATCAGGGCTTCTAGTTGGTTAGCGGTGGCTTGTGGGGTATTGAGCAACACATCTAAGCGTTGTTCCCACGGCAGATAGGCTTGAGAAACGCCCACATCGAGAAACATGGGAGGTTTAGCGGTAACAAGCAAGTTTTCTAAGTGAGCAGTGATGTTAATTAAAGTCATTGGTTTTTCATTCCTAATTGATATGGATTAATCGGGAAAGCTAGCGCGATCGCGCTTTCAGTGCCATTGTTAATCGTAGGGGGTAAACTGACATTATTGATCCCTTGGGCGCGTAATCGACGAACTAAGGGAACAGTCGAACCCTGTTGAAGTCCATAGATTTCTTTCATAGGCAAGGAATAGTCTTTGTGCCAGTGAGCATAAGCAGCATAACGATAGCTAAAGGGTAAAAAGTTCGGTTTGTCTTCTTCCCAAAGCTGAGTTGGTATCTCGCACAAAGATAATCCACAAGCAAGGTCTAAAATCAAGGTTTCGTTTATAGTTCCTTGCATCAGCTTTTCAATATCTTCAAATTTGGCAGAAACTAGATATTTTGAAAATTGACTGGGATGATGGTCTAAATCTTGTGACCATTTCCTTAATAGTGCATAACTTAGAGCAGCTAGGGAATAAGTGGGAACTAAATCAGTATTCTTACTCCAGAAAAACTTTTGCTTGTTCGGGTTATATCGAGCATTAGAGATGCGCGATCGTAATCGAGTGGAAGCCAAAGCAGCAGCTAAACGAAATTCCGAGGAATCATTTTCTTCATAAGCTGCTTGAACCCATTTTTCAGAGAGTGTGGGAACTGGAGGCATTCTGTATGATTGAAGTTTGCTCAAATGCTTTTCTACACTTCCGAGTAAAATCAATAATTCCTGATAAGACCCCTGCCCTCGTTGCAAAGCCGTTAATCGCTGTTCTAAAGACATCAGCAAATTATAGGTCGCATTGGTTTGGTCGGGACGAGGAAGCACCGATTTTCGCCAACAACGTAATTCAGCGCCCAAATCATTCCCATCGGGGCTTTCAATGCCAATATGAATGGCGTAACTGCCTTGTCCTTTTCGGGGCCAAAAGCCAAAGCGGGAATAACGAGTAAACTCTAAATACTGACTAGATTGAGATAATTGTGCGAGTAAGTCTAAAGTGTCTCGGATTTGGTTTTTTAACCGATAATTCAGATGGTTATTCAGATAGCGTCGATAGGTTTTAAGCGGTATTGGTTCTGACCATAGGGGTAGCCAGCACTCATGCTTATTATTTTCAGTGCGATCGCTGGTTTCCGCAGACCCCGCATTAATCTCTAGTAATAGCGGATAAAGGGCGTAAGTGCTTTCAGCAGACTCGCCATCCGTTTCTTTTAAGTTTTTAACCGTTCCTGAAAATTGCAGTAACCCTTCAATGGCTAAGATATAGTCAACGGGATTGGCAAGTTGGGTACTAATGCCATTGGCTGGATAATCATCGGTTCCGGTTCTGGTGTCCAGTTCGCCAAAAAAGTCGGCGCGAGGCGAGAGGTGACAGAGAATGCCTTTTTTGATTAATGATTTGGGATGAGGTGTTGCAGCGATCGCGACTTCAGCAAAAGTCTGACAATCTGCCGTTGGTTCTCCTGTTTTGATATCCCATAGTTGACGACAGCATTCCAAATAATTGAAAGCTAAATCACTGGTGCTGACATTTCCGCCAGTTCCCAGTAAATCATTGAGGTAAACCCTTTCTTTCCCCTTATCAGTCGTTACAACTCCCACCGAACTCAGCCAGTCTGTGAAAGCATCATCCTCTATACTTTCTTCTAACTTTGGAAAAAGAAGTGGTTTCAGTTCTTTACTCCCTTTCCCTTTCAAATTAAGTTCTGAAAGAACCTCAATAATCTCTTGATAAGTTTCTCTGATGCGTTGATATCGTTCTGTTTCCGTTTCTAGAAAAGGTTTTAATTGATTTCCCGATAAAAAGCCTGATTTCTTGTTCCAAGGGTTCGCGATCGGTTTCGGTTCATAATCGGAAATAAAGCTATTGACTACCTTATCAATAGACTCGACATTTAAATAAAATTGTTCTTGTTCCCAATATCCCTTAGCATCGGTAATTGCCATTAATCCTAGTGCTTTGAGATAGCCTAAGAGGGTTGTTGGGGAAGTGGTGGGAATGGGAACAAATTGATTGACACTGGTTTGAGAACTAATCATGGGCTTGATTGAGAACTAATCATGGGCTTGATCCTCCCGATATTTAGACGCTGCAACATCAGCGTTATGAATTAAAACCATTGCTAAGAAATAGCACCACAAAGTAGGGTGGGCACCGCCCACCATAGATCAATGGAGTCATCCTTGGATAATCTTCTACTGCAAAATCATGATGGATTATGCAACATTTTCGATATATGCAGCAGGGCAATAATGATTAAAAGGACAAAAACGGCAATCACTTTCACTAGGTTCGGGTTCTGGAATTTTATCTGATACCAATGCCCCAATTAATTGAGTGACTTCATCTTTGAATTCTTGAGTAATCTCTTCTGGTAAAATATCTCTAAAAGAACCATCACTATAGCGGACTTGACCGCTAGGAATTGCTGAAAGGCTATAGACATAAGGAGCCGCCGCCATATACAACATGAGTTGAACAATGTCGGACTCTTTTGGTTTTCCCGTTTTCAATTCTTCAAAATGGTTGATTTCTTTAACATAAAGATCAGGAGTACCAATAAATTTTGGTCCCTTTTTAGTAAAGAAACTCATTAGATTCCGCTTTTCACAAGATACACTATACCCCTCAGCTAGCCAGAATTGCTTGCGCTGCTTTAAAAAAGACTGGTGCTTCATCTTGTAGGAAATATAGTTTTTATTCGATGAAAGCTGGTAATGTCCTTGGAGATAGTATGCAAGTAAACATTGAGACTCCCCTATCAAATGTTTAGAAATGCGAGACGCAGCTACAATAATCTCTTTCCTAGAGGCAGGTTCAAGATTAGAAACTATATCATTCAACTGACTCATTAGTTTGACTCCTTGTAATTGTCTGAACCTTGAGCCAAACGCGACCGAGATGCTACAATAAGACTGCTACATCGAAGAAGCCCTGGTCGCATCTGTGATCAAAGGGCTTTTTTGTATATGTATCTAATCTTAGCCTGCTTGTTTCAAAATCGCAAGTCAAACAATTAGTAGTAGAATTTTTAAGAAGGATTTGGTGACAGCGTAACCCAACAAAACCCTTACTGCTGTTTGGTTTTGTTACCTTAGTAGAAATTTAGTCCTCTGAATTCAGAGGATTTGTGATGATTATCTCATCAATGATGTACTACTAATTGTTTATTTCAACTCAGTCCTACAAATAATGAGGATTAAAACTTTAGTAAAGTGTAACAGCATTTATATATTTACTTGTTCCTCACGATCTTTAGAAGCTGCTACATCTGCGTTACGAACTAAGGTTTCTAGGTATAACAGTTTGAAAACGCCCCATTCGTCTAATAATTCATCGAATACTTGATCTTCCCATGCTTTGGGATGAGAGTAATCTAGACAAACTGCTTCTAAATGCTCATCTCCAAGTTCAACCGCAGGCAATTGAGTACCTAATTCAACCCCTCTCAAAATATTGGGATTATAAGAACCATCAGGATCGACTAGAGTTTCTCTGACTTTTCCGTGATGGGCTGCGATTAGATACTGTGCTAAAAATGGGGTGTTTTGTTGAGCAGCCGCGATCGCGCTTGCTAACTCATGGCGAAATCCGTTTAAGGTGGTAAAATGCTTATATTTAGGAGACTTAGCAACTAATTCCTCTTCAGCGTTAGCAAAGTCTTGCCAAATTTCATGGGCTTTTCCCCAATCATGCCAACGGGCGCACTGAATTAATAAGTTAATCTCATCTTCACTAAACCCTAGTCTTTGCAAGGTAGGGGCGTATTGTTGCATATAAAAAGCAGCATCCCCAGAATGGATTTTAAGAGAAACCCAGTATTGAGTAGGACGCTCATTGTCAAACAGTTTAGGAGTCGTTAAGGAATAAGGGGTTGGGGAGTCATTTTTGTTTCCCGTCCAGCCTAATTCGTGGCTATACCCGCCTGCGGTGTAAGGTAAATGAACCACATCTCCAATCTCAACTTTAGTTTTCTGTTCCCACTGATCTTCTCCCCAAACGTGGAACTCAATTTGCTGTTCCTGTAAGAATTTATTTAAATCGTTGACACGGACGGGACATAAATAGGTTTGATGGGGAATTGTCTCGGGTTTTTCATCTGCCCAGAAAACCCGTGCTGTATAGGAGTGAGCATCTCTGACGTATTTCTCTGTGCTATAGGTCGTAGAGCGCAATTGAGGATGGGTTGTGAAAAATTGCTCAATTTCCTCTTTTCCTAACTTGCGCTTGGACAACTTCCGATGGGGTAACTCAACCTTCAGTAAACTGAGCAATCCTACATCGGAAAGGGAAAATAATTTTTCTTTAGTCTCCTCACAGTCTTTTTGTTCATACGGCAAGGGATTCCAATCCCCCTGCCAATCTAGCCAGAATACTTGACTCGCCTGTTCTAAATTCGTTCGCCCACAGCGCCCCACTCGTTGCACAAAAGAAGACCAAGGACAT
This sequence comes from Halothece sp. Uz-M2-17, assembly GCA_031580825.1. Lineage (GTDB taxonomy): Bacteria > Cyanobacteriota > Cyanobacteriia > Cyanobacteriales > Rubidibacteraceae > Halothece. The sequence goes on along the minus strand of JAVLCL010000082.1, from coordinate 2,123 downwards.
AACTCTGTGATTAAGGTACTGGCATCTAAATCTACCCCCGCTTCTACAACCTGAGTGGCAACGACAATGCCTTGAAAGCGGTAAAGTTTCTTTTGTAATTGAGCGCGATCGAAGCCTAAAAAGCGAGAATGAATCGTCAGGATAGGGACAGTATCAGTTAATTGTTTTAAATGTTCTCCTACCTCACGAGCGCGTTTTACGGTATTAAGAACTACTAAAGTTAACTGTTCCGAATAATATTTTTCAAGAGCTAACTTTGCAATGTCTTCATCAGAGGAAACTTCAACTTTCTCTAGGGGCTTTTGTTTCCTCAACTTCCGTCCGAGGTAAGTATCCTCCTGACGATCCTCTTCACTAAGTTCATAAATGGCATAAGTAGAAGTTTTCAATGGTTCCAAGTTCTGGGTCGCAGACATTAAAACCAGTTCTGCTTTCCCAAATACCCCCAACTGTTGACGCAGTTGATGCAACTTAACCGCCGTTGAATAGCCTACTCCCATTAACTGGGTTTCATCGAGTACCCATCGACAATCATTATTAACTGCTGCTGCGTGCTTGGGTTCCTGTGTCCAAGAGACGGTATAACCTCGATTCAAAGCCCGAGAGAGTAACTGGTCTTGCGTGCCAATTAAAATTGCAGGTTGGGTAAGATGATCTTCATATCCCTGTTCAATTTTCCCGCCTTTCAAGCAATAGACATCAATCTCTAATTGGGATTTTTCAACTAAGCCTTGTACATTGTTATAAACCTGATCTACTAAAGAACGGGTGGGCAAACAATAAATCAATCGGTTGGGAACATGATGTCCTTTATAATGACCGTATAACCAAGGAATCGTTGCGCCAAACTCTTTCCCTGTACCTGTTGGTAAGTTAACAACTGCAATCTTGTTACCATCCCACTGAGCAAACTGAGCTTGCCAAGGGTAAGGTTGATACTGGGTGAGCCTTTGAAAGAAGTCTTGATAATTCAATTTCTCGAATTAAATGTGATGCAATTCTAATCTAAATTTTTTTTGCATCACTGATATCTGTGAGTATCAACAGTTTAACAGGCTCTTGCATTGTTGTGATCAACCACTACCAAACCCGGTGCAAGCCCAACGTAAAATGAGGCAGGATCTCTTCCCCAGATAACTGCTTGGGGTGTTCTAAAACTTCAACGGCTTGACCACTACGGTAAATTTCTACACGCTGATTTTGCGGATCAATCAGCCAACCTAAACGTGCGCCATTAGCTAAGTATTCTCGCATTTTGTCCTGTAACGTCGCGAGCTTATCACTATTCGAGCGCAATTCAATGACAAAATCGGGGCATAACGGGGCATAACCTTCCTTTTCTGCTTGGGATAGAGCATCCCAACGATCGCGCGTAATCCAAGAGGCATCAGGGGCACGAATCGCTCCATTGGGCAACTCAAAACCTGCGGAGGAATCAAAAGCAACCCCTAAAGTGTCATTTGCTTCTGCCCAAATCCAGAGTTGAGCACTAATACTAAGATTACGTCTGCCCGATTCGCTGCCAGTGGGAGGATTCACAATTAAAGTTCCGTCTGCGGTTCGTTCCAGTCTGAGGTCGCGGTTAACGGCTGCAATGACTGCAAAATCTGACCGAGAAACGCGAAGGGGGATGTCTTGAGGAAGCTCGAAGGTAAGGGTTTTCATCATGCTATTTCTCTTCAGAGCGCGATCTTCATTTTAGCTGAGTGTTGATTGCCCAGCACCGCGCTAACATTAATAAAAGCCTGTTTTCAGTCCCAATGCCAATTCCTTCTGACCAGAAAACATCTCTTAGTGCAATCATCCTTGCTGGTGGACACAGCACCCGCATGGGACAAGATAAAGCCCTCATTGAAATTGAAGGCGTTCCGTTACTGCAACGCACTTGCTCCTATGCCCAAGCAGTCGTTTTTGATGTCTATGTTGTCACCCCTTGGCGAGATCGATATCAAGAGGTTATCGAATGTCAAATCATTCCAGAACTTTCATTACCTAATGAGTCACCCCCTCATGGTCCGTTAGTGGCACTCTATCAGGGAATGCAACAGGTAAAAACGCCTTGGGTACTGGCTTTAGCTTGTGATTTACCGAAGTTAACCGTTGCTGAATTAGAATTTTGGGTG
>JAVLCL010000081.1:3931-9789 GCA_031580825.1 Halothece sp. Uz-M2-17 | reverse complement strand
ACGAATAACAAATAACGGTCTTTACCAACCCCTGAACTTTTTCAGCAGACCCTAATTATTAAGATTTGCCATTAGACTGATTTTCTAACCATCCCGAAAGATGCGTGGAAAGTTGAGATAAGGATTGAGTGAGTTCAGGGGTTAATTCCACCGGTAAATTGCCACTGCGAACATGAAGATCGCGCTGTGGAAAAGGAATTTCTACCCCGCGTTCGGTAAAGAGTTTATAAATTAAAAAGTAGAGATCGCTTTTAATTTGAAATTGTTTGCGCGGTTCAGAAATCCAAGCAAGTAAATCAAAATCGAGAGAACTATCCCCAAAACCGAGAAAAAAGACATTCGGCGGTGGAATGGATAAGACATCTGTATTATCATGAGCAGCATCAAGCAGGCTTTTGCGGACAAGTTCGACATTGGAGCCATAAGCCACACCAACCCGAATCCGAAGTCGAGAAATGGGGCTGCGGTGACTCCAATTGACCACTTCTGATTCTAAAAAACGAGAGTTCGGGAGAATAACAGAAACGCGATCGAGCGTGGTAATTTCGGTACTGCGAACACTAATATGTTCCACTGTTCCCACTAAATCCCCGACTTCTACAAAGTCTCCCGCTTGAATGGGACGCTCAAAAATCAAAACTAAACCACTGACAAACTCTTTGGCAATCCCTTGAATCCCTAAACCGATTCCAACCCCTAAAACCCCTGCAAAAACTGTGAGTGAGCTAATATCTAATCCCCAAATTTGCAGTAGCACCAATGCCCCAATTAAAACAAAGCTATAATTAGCAACTAAGGCAATCGTTTCTTGGGCAGCCCGACTTAACCCCGTTAAACTCAGCACTCGCAGTCGTAGCACTTGTTTAATGCTGCGGGCAAAAATAAAGAGAGCCGTAAATAGAGCCAGCAGGATAATTAAATCTAGAACTGAGTAAGCATTATTCCCCAAAGGAAATAAATCTGAGGCCAGACTATAAACGAGAGTATCGCGCAGTTGACGGCTGAGGTGTCGGGTTTGGGGAAATAAAGTGCTAATATAGCCCAACGCAATCAGTATAATGACACTGCGAAGAAAGTTGAGAAAAACTTGAAAGGCAATAAAACGGGTATTTGTACCAGAAAAGGGTTGAGTATGAGACTCAGCAGGTGTCTCCGATTCTCTAAGATAGGGATTAATCCAGCGTTCACACACTAAGCCAATTGACCAAATCAGTAAGCCTGCAATCAGGACGATAATGACAGAGGCTAATGTGACTCGAATCAGATAACCCGCACTGCGTTCTCGTTTTGCTTGCGCGATCGCGCTTTCAATTTGATCCTTCCAAATACCAGCTTGTTCGTCTAAACTCCGTCCTTGGGGTTTGTCTTCAGGAGTGACTGAAAGTAAATGATTCCCATTGATTTTTAAAACGGGGATGGTTTGACTCTCATCTACCGTAACGTTAATCCTTGAATCCTTATCTTCTTGTAAGGGTGAAATATTTTCACGAATCATCCGATTCAGCGTTCGATTGGCATCTTCAGCACGCTCTTTGGCATTAAATTGACCTGAAGCCGTGACTTCAAAAACCACTTTTCCATCAACCAAAATGGGAGCAGAATGATTATTTTGTGCTGCTACAGGTAGGACAAATAAAGAAAAACTGAGAATAAATATGCCAATGCTCAGTAAAAATGAGAGTCCCCGATTGATATTGCGAGCCTCCCGAAGAAGATTGCGAAAGTTCATTGCTTATTGACGAGATTGGACGGTTAAAGGGCTAGACGGAGAACGATTTTGGCTTTGGGCGAGGGCTTTCGGCTTCAAGTATAAATTTTCAATTAATGTGGCTGCACCGGCGACCCAAGGCGGAACAATCAGTGCTCCTAAAATTCCCAAGACTTGTGCTCCGCCAATGACAGCAAGCAGTTGATACAAGGGATGCAGACGCACGGTATTCCCAACTAATAGCGGGTCTAAAACATAAGTTTCTAAATTTTGAATCACCACAAACAACAATAACACCCATAATACGGTCCATCCCCCTTGCGCTGTTGCAACAATCAGGGCGGGAATTGAACCAAGCACGGGACCGAAAAAGGGAATTAAATTGGTAATCCCCGCGATCGCGCCTAAGCCTAAGGCAAATTCGGAAATCCCGAGGATTCTTAAACTAATGCTAATCACAACCCCTAAAATAGCAGAGACTAAAACCCGTCCTTGAATATAACCTCCCATCCGTTGCGCGACAGGATGCACTTGTGCTTCTAAGCGCACATCCCAAGGAGACGGAAACAAGCTAATCATGCCCTGAATTAAACGGCGAGAACCGGATAACATATAGCCAGAGAGGACAATTGCCAAAATCAAACTAATTAAACCGCCAATAATTCCCCGAGTTACGCCATAAGAGCGTACTAATAACTGCTGACTCGAACGAATCAACCAACTGGTGAGGGCTTTTGTATCAAAGAGGCGATTGATAGGATCTAGATTCTCCGGATCGGTAACCCCAAAACGGAGGGCTAAATCTTGGGCAATGAGACGAAGCGTGTCGAGATAGCTGGGAAGTTTGCGGGTTAAGCGTTCAATCTGTTCAACGACGGTCGGACCAATGAGTACCCCAGCACCGCTTAATCCTGCGATTAACAATAAGTAAACGAGAATGACCGCTAAAAAGCGAGGGAGTCTGAGTCGTTCCGCAGCATTAATGACTGGGGCGAGGGCGGAAGCAAGTACCACAGAAATCATTAAGACAATGATCAGGCTTTGTAATTGCCACAATAAAACCCCCAGAAAAAATAGGGTTCCCGCCAAGATTAAAGTAGAATTTGAGATGACAACACGCTGCTCAGACATTGCATAAGTTACCAATAGGACGTTGGATAATAGTTTATCTTGATTATTAGCGTTCTGAATTAGGGATGAGATAACGATGCCACAGCAACTACCAGATTTTAAGGATTGTCAGCTTTGGGAAACCGCTTGCACTCATCGCTCCTACTTTAACGAACATCCAGAAGTGCCAGAAGATAATGAACGCTTGGAGTTTTTAGGAGATGCGGTTTTAGGCTTTTTAGTCGGAAAATTACTCTATCAGAAATATCCTCAAATGCGTGAGGGAGAATTGAGTCGGTTACGATCGCGCTTGGTGAATAATGAGCATCAGTTAGCTGAGTTTGCTTTGAGTTTAAACCTTGACCAACATCTGCGTTTGGGAAAAGGGGCGGAAAAAGAAGGTACTCGTCAAAATCCAGATGTGTTGAGTGATACGTTAGAAGCGGTGATTGGGGCGTATTTTTTAGATGCGGGAATTGATGCGGTGGAACAATTTATTGAACCTTTATTTAGCGCGATCGCAGAACAAGTCACAGCAACTTCCGAGTTAGATCAAAATTATAAAGGGCAATTGCAAGAGTGGGCACTTGCTTACTGTGGTCTCATTCCTCGTTATTTTATTCGCCAAGAAACGGGCGCGGATCATGCGAAAGAATTTACAGTGGAAGTTCGTATTGGCAGTGAAGTCTACGGGGTGGGAGTGGGAGAAAGCAAGAAATCTGCAGAAAAAAGAGCAGCGAAAGCAGCTTTGGAAGCACAAAATGCAGGAGGTGGAGAAAACTAAAATTATCTAGCGCGATCGGTGTTCAGCAAAAATTGATCAATTCGGGACTAGCACTATGTTGAGCCAAGAAACAGCCCCAACCAATCTGACAGAAGAACAAAACCTTCCCGTCATGACTGTAGAAGAGTTTCTACACTGGTATCCTGATGGTTATGAGGGTCGCTTCGAGTTGCGTAATGGAGTCATTTTTAAAGTGCAACCCACTGGAACGCATGAACAAGTCGCGGGTTTTCTGGCTTTAGAACTGGGCATTGAAATTAAACGTCTGAATTTACCCTGTTTTGTTCCTCGACAAGGGCTGATTAAAACGGTTGATTCTGACAAATCAGCTTATATTCCTGATGTGATGGTTTTAGATGCTAATGCTTTAGAAAACGAGTCTTTATGGAAAAAGCACTCAACTCTGACGCAAGGAACAAGCATTAAATTAGCAATAGAAGTGGTCAGTACCAATTGGCGGGATGATTATTTAATGAAGCTCGCAGAATATGAAAAATTAGGAATCGCTGAATATTGGATTGTAGATTATTTGGGGTTAGGAGGTCGGCGTTATATTGGAAACCCGAAACAACCCACTATTTCAGTGTATTCTTTGGTTGAAGGAGAATACATGGTCAATTTGTTTAGAGGGCAAGATGTGGTCAATTCTCCTGCCTTTCCTGAATTAAATTTAACGGCTGAGCAAATTTTTGCAGTGGGTCACTAATTCTCAAGTATTGCTATATATTTCAGATAAACTTTGCGCGATCGCGCTTTGAGCAGCGAAAGCAGCTTTGAAAGCACAAACTCAAACTGATGGAAAACGTTGATTTATGTCGAAGTCAAGCCTAAAATTTGACGGTGTATTGAACTCCTCTCTAATATGAACCACGCGCCTAGAGTCAGTGTCATCATTCCTGCTTATAATAGTGCGGATTATTTGCCAGAAGCACTGGATAGTGTTTTCAAACAAGATTATACGAATTACGAAATTATTGTAATTGATGATGGTTCAACAGATCATACGCGCGATCGGGTACAACCGTATAAAGATCAAATTCGTTATTTCTATCAGGAGAATCAAGGAGTTTCAAGAGCACGTAATCATGGTATTGAGGTCGCTCACGGGGAATTAGTTGCTTTCTTAGATGCCGATGATTTTTTTCTCCCCCATAAATTAAAAGCCCAAGTTGCAGTTTTTGATACCAATCCTGAATTAGGAATCGTTCATAGTGGATGGCGACGAGTTAATGACCAAGGTCAATTTCTAATGGATATTCAACCATGGCATTATGTTCCCAAGTTAGATCTAGAATCTTGGTTAATTTATAAACCTGTGTTACCCAGTGCAATGATATTCCGTCGCGAGTGGTTAGAAAAATCCGGTGGCTTCGATCCTCGTTTTTCCCAAGCAGAAGATACTGAACTCATTTTACGTCTTGCAATGATGGGTTGTCAGTCTGCTTGGTTTAAAGCAATAACTGTGGGTTATCGTCAACACGGTAAGAGTGCGATGAAACAGGCTGTGGAGCAAGCACGTTCCCTAATGAAAATCATAGATGATTTTTTTACTCATCCTGACTTACCAGAAAAATTACGATACTTGGAAAATTCAGTTCGCTACAGTACCCTAGTTTGGAGTGCTTGGTATCTGTATCGGGCAGGTAATCTTAAAGAAATGGCTGCTACCTTACAACAATCACAACAATATCAGTTTCTTGCGCCAATTGAACTGTTAGTCAATTGGATGGATAGTTTCAGCAAATTTTCTGCAGACATTCAAGAAGAACTAGATACTGATGCTTTAACTCAATCACAACAGTGGCAACAACTCACTCAATGGTTACTCAATTAGATTTCAGGATTCAATAAATCAAGATGATCCCTTAAAATTAAAACTGTTCTATTTTCAAGAGAAAGATAAAAATGAAATGGTTTTTCCAAGGAAAAGATGTAAAAAATGATTGCCAACAGCAGTTATATGAGAGGGAACAAGAACTAGAACAACTGAAACAAGAATTTCAGGAATTACAATCCGAACGTGATCAACTCCAACAACAATTTCAACAAACTGTTACTGAGCGTGATCAACTCCAACAAAAACTAGACACCACACAGGAAAACCTAGAACAATCTCAAGAAAAAATTCAGGCTCTGCAAACTGATAGTGAACAGTTCCAGTTCCAGCTTCATGAAACTCAAGAAGAATTAGAACAATATTCTTTCAATCTACAACAATCTCAGACAAAACAGGAACAGCTTCAAAAACAACTGCAA
>JAVLCL010000081.1:0-3831 GCA_031580825.1 Halothece sp. Uz-M2-17 | reverse complement strand
GAGTCTCAAACCCAATCTCAGCAACAACTTCACTCTTTACAAGCTGAGCGCGATCGTCTTCAAACCCGACTGCAAGAGTCTCAAGCCCAATCTCAGCAACAACTTCACTCTTTACAAGCTGAGCGCAATCGTCTTCAAACTCAACTACAAGAGTCTCAAACCCAATCTCAGCAACAACTTCACTCTTTACAAGCTGAGCGCGATCAATTACAACTTCAACTTCATGAAACTCAAGAAGAGGTCGAAATATTTTTCCTAGAGTTAAAGCAAATAGAAGCAGAATTTGCAAAATTGAAGTTACAACGCAATATAGAAGCGAACATAAACTCCAACCAATTCACACACTATTATCTGTTAGTTTTCGATGCGTGGTCTGCCTTCTATAATGGTCAAAAAGAAAAAATGATTCATTATTTACAATTATCATTACGTTATGCATCTTTTTCTAAAACTGAAGCTATTTTAGATTGGCTCAAGTGGTTTAATAAGTTATCAATGGAACAAAAGAAATCTTTTAATACGAAGTCACTGATTAATTCACCAGAATGGCAAAATTTAGTTCAACGAGTTATATTAAATCAATCCATGATATAATTTCTTAACCAGCTATTCAATCCTAACTTGATAGAATAATTATATAATATAATAATGAAAAGGAGAGAGAATACATGAAGTCAAGTTTAGATAGATCAAAAATAAATGCAACTATCAAGCAATCCAAATTTCATCGTTATATTTATTTGAATAATCCTAAAAGTGCATGCTCGACCATACAGTATAATCTATGGATGAATGACTATAGAGCAGGGAACGTAGATTTTTTACCATCCGAAGGTCTAGAACTCCACCAAAAAGCTATAGGGAATGTTTTTACCAAAAATTGGAACATCGATCAGCCTCAAGAATGGTTTATCTTTTCTTTTGTAAGAAACCCCTTTGTTAGACTCTTATCGGTTTATTTAGATAAAGTAAACAAACAGACTCCCATTAAAAAAGAATTAACTCAAATTATTGGAATTGACTTTCAGGCTTCAATTTCATTTGATGAATTCATTGAAATGATTTCAGAATTATCACCCCAAGAAGATAATCCTCATTGGAGAGAACAATCAGAAAATATTTTGATTGGCTACTTGCCTATTAATTATTTAGGTTATGTAGAGTATCTAGAATCAGATTTAACTACTGTTTGGAAAAGAATCTTTAGAAAGCCTAATTTTGAAACTATCAAAAGTTGGCAATCTCATAAAACAGGAGCTAAAGAATTGTTAGAAAAATACTACACTTCACGTAGTAAGCATTTGGCTTATTTAAAGTATGAAAAAGACTTTATTAATTTTGGATATAGCGAAAATTTTAATTATCTTGAACCTCAAAAAATAACCCGTACATTTCCAATTCATAGCAAAGATAATGCATGATTTTAGCTGACAAATGAAATTTCATATAAGTAGCTGTGTAATCTTTATTCTCATAACAGTACATAACTTAAGATACTACTCATAACCTAGTGTTATAGATATAACCAATTGCTAAATTGCTTATTTTTTGATTGTTAAATAATGGTGGAGCAAAAAATGAAATATTTCCCAAAATTTAAGGTGAATGATTTCAACTCTCCACCTATAATCTTTTCTAGCGTAGCGTAGTATTATTTAATTAAATTAAGGGTACAATAATGTCAAAAAGTTATTTTAAACAAGGAAATCAACTACTCCGTAATCGAAAGTTGAAAGAAGCAGTTGTTGCCTACAAGAATGCTATACACAATAATCCAAACTTTTATTTAGCTTACCATAACTTAGGAGAAGCCTTAGAAAAATTAGGAAATTGGGAAGGTGCAATTCATGCTTATCAACAATCGCTGTCTTTAAATCCTAATGCAACTTGGTCTATACGTTATTTAATTCGAGTTTTAAGAGATATTGGAAGAATTGAAGAAGCAAATCGCTTAGAAGAATCAGTAAACTTCAATAATGAAAGAAGAATGGTAGATCAGGCTGCATCAGAGTTTGACCCCCTTACTAAGTCTGTTTATCTAATTACTTCAATCCCTCCTTCAAAAATGAAGGAGTCAAAAAGAATTCTTGATTGTTGGCAAGAACTTGGTGTATCAGTATTGACTATCAACAATAAATATGAGGCTGAAAAATTGCGCCTTACTTTCAAGGAAGAAGAAATTATTGTTGCAGATGAAGATCTAGAAAGAGAATATGGTCGTCCTTTAATTAAAATCTCTGAAGCTATTAAAAAAATAACTCAATTTGCTCCTGAAAATTCCGTTTGTGGAATTGTTAATGCTGATGTCTTTCCAAATAAGTATTTCCAATGGTTTCATCTCTTTGAAACAATGAGTGAAGATGAACTCCATTTATTTAAAAGAACAAACTATAGTACATACAATCTATCATCTGAGGTTGATTTAGAGCCAAACGTATATAAATACGGGTTTGATTTGTACTTATTCAAAAACCAGTACAGCATAACACAGATTATGGATGAGGTCAGTGCTAGTGATTGGGCATTTGGGATTCCATGGTGGGACTATTGGTTTCCAATACATTGTTTTGCCAAAGGCTATCAAATTAAAACCCATGAAACTTGTACGATCTTTCACAGAACTCACCCTGATAATTTTGATCAGCAAACTTGGCATAAAAAAGGTAGTGAGCTTATTAACTATGCAGATAGCATTCCTACATTATCCAATTTCCTTGGGGAAAATAAAGCGAATTTAAATTTAATAGATGCGTGTGATTTAGTCGTTGATTTCTTGGATGCACGTAAATATGTAGATTTGGAACTTACGCGTCAATTTGAACCGGGTGTGACTGTTGTTACTGCTTGCATGAATCGTAATGATAACTTGACCAAAGCGGTTGAAACTTGGATTCAGTGTCAGGAGATTAATCAAATTATAATTGTTGATTGGGCATCTAGAACACCTGTTATTGACTCGTTAAAGCATATTAATGATTCTAGAATTAGGGTTTTACGAACAGATGAACCCAAAAGATGGATTTTATGTCCTGCATTTAACATGGGGTTAGAGCAAGTTGAATTTGATAAAATCTTGAAACTTGATGCAGATGTGTGTTTGACAACTGACTTCTTCCAAAAACATGATTTAAATAAAAATAGCTTCTTTTCAGGAAGTTGGAAGTACGCCAAAAATGATAATGAAAAGCGATTAAATGGCAGCTTTTTTGCTTGGTCAGAGGATATCTTTAGAGTCGGTGGTTATAATGAAGTCATAGATACATACGGATTTGATGATTCCGATTTGTATAATCGTTTATCTAAATTCCGTAAACAAAAATACTTTGAGACCACATCTATTTATCACTTGAAACAAAAATCTAGTAGTCGAATTGAAAATACTAACTTGAACGATAATTTAAAAAAAATAGATGCCAGTATCTATACTGAGTTAGAAATCAAAAAAAATAAGTATAAGGCTTCTCTAGTTAAGCCTCGATATGGTCTAAGGAATAATTCTAATTCCTCACATGAAAAAGATAAAGCTATTCCTGATCATGTATTATATAGACAAGTATTGATGAATGAGCTTCAAAAGCCTTACTCTGAGTTAGGTCTAGGTTTAGAACCTAGTTTTTTAGCTGAGCTATCACTAGATGCGTTATATGTATTATTTAAGTTTCGTCATGCTAAATGTAGTTGGAGACAACATTACCCTGAAACTATTAATTTTTTATCTACCTTACCCTTTCAAACAAATGACTTAGTTCAATTCATAAGTCATCCCCATTCTCCTTTTATGAGCAGTGATATTAAATATGACAAATATCCTGGAATTGTTGCTAATCAATA
>JAVLCL010000080.1:0-9791 GCA_031580825.1 Halothece sp. Uz-M2-17 | reverse complement strand
ATGGTTTAGGCACTGGATTGTGGTTAATTGCGCAAATTGGTTTATTTTTCCTACAACCGGGGCAAGTGGGATTAATGTATGGTTTAGCCATTTTAGCTGGATTTGGTGTCTCTGTGGCGTATTTAATTCCGTGGTCAATGGTTCCAGATGTGATTGAACTGGATGAACTGAAAACCGGACAACGACGGGAAGGGATTTTTTATGGCTTTATGGTGTTATTGCAAAAAATGGGGTTAGCCTTAGGCTTGTTTCTCGTCGGTCAAAGTTTAGAATGGGCTGGGTTTATTGAATCGGTACCAGGTCAAGCCCCACCGGAACAGCCAGAAAGTGCCTTATTTGCCATTCGCATCGCGATCGCGCCGTTACCCATGATTAGCCTCATTGGGGGACTAATTCTTGCCTATTTTTATCCCTTAACGCGGGAAGTGCATCAGCAAATTTGTATGCAACTTGCAGAAAAACGCGAGGAATAGGTCAGTAACCCGTAAACAAATAACAAATAACAAATGACATCTCAAGATATTATTATCATCGGTAGTGGCATCGGCGGACTCACCGCAGGAGGTTTACTCGCCTATTATGGTCACAACGTCCTCATCTGCGAAAGTCATAGTATTCCCGGTGGCGCAGCCCATAGTTTTACTCGCAAAGGCTTTAGATTTGATTCCGGTCCCTCTTTCTATGCAGGGATTGGCACAGATCAAGACAGTTTGAACCCCTTGCAACAGGTTTTAAATCTCCTTGGAGAATCAATCGAAACGGTTCCCTATGATCCCTTGGGTGAGTTTCATTTTCCCGAAGGAACATTTGCTGCTTACCAAGATAATAATCAATACTGTCGAGAAATTGCGAACATAACCGCACAAGGGGCAAAAGAATATCAAGCCTTTGTTCAGGAAATGTTAGGGCTATATGCAGCCTTAAAAGAAATTCCTGCTATTGAATTACGCCCTGATTGGAAAATTTTGCAAGTTTTATTCCCGAAATATTTACCGAGTTTATTCAAATTTCTGCCCAAATTACCGCTTGTAGCTTCCTCCGTGGGGGATATGGCTCAGAAAACGGTTCAAGACCCTTGGGTAAAGCGTTTAATTGATTTAGAATGTTTTCTCCTTTCTGGTTTAAAAGCAGAAGGAACGATCGCGCCAGAAATTGCCTTTATGTTAGGAGAACGATCGCGCGTCGGCGTGGAATATCCCGTTGGGGGAAGTGGCGCGATTGTCGAGGCGTTAGTACGAGGTTTTCAACGGTGGGGAGGAGAACTCCGCCTCAATGCCCATGTGGAAAAGATTTTAGTTAGAGATGGTCAAACGCAAGGCATCCGTCTCAGGAATGGGGAAACGCTTTCTGCACCGATTATTATTTCCAATGCGACACTTTGGGATACTTACAGCCAGTTATTATCTCCTCAAGACTTACCCCCTTCTTTTCGGGAAAAAAGTCTTGCTACTCCTGCGGTGGAGAGTTTTATGCATCTCCATCTCGGCATTGATGCCAGTGGCTTAGACAAGATTAATGGTCATCATGTAGTGGTTCATGACAGCAACCAAGACCTAACCACCCCTGGTAATACTTGTATGATTTCGATTCCGACTGTATGGGATGCGGATCTTGCTCCATCGGGACAGCATTTAATTCATGCTTATACCCTCGAACCCTATCACGGTTGGCAACGAGATGATGAGTATCCCCAACAGAAACGCGCCAAAGCAGAATCCTTGTATCAAGCCCTAGAGAAAATTATCCCCGATGTGCGCGATCGTGTGACGCTAGAATTGATTGGTTCTCCCCTCACTCACGCCCATTACCTGCGACGATATCAAGGAACCTACGGTCCTGCCATTCCTGCGGGAGAAGGACTGTTTCCTAGCGACAAAACCCCCATTTCTGGACTCTATCGCGTCGGTGATAGTACCCTGCCTGGGATTGGTGTTCCTGCGGTTGCTGCTTCGGGGATTCTCTGCGCGAACCGGTTTGTTTGACTCTATAAATGAGCTTTTTTCCCTAAGGGTTCTTTGTTGGCAACTCCTACCGGACGCGGAAAAAGAGGATCTGTCGGTTCCGTTTTTTGTAAGTAAAGACAATGGCGTTCACTCTGCGTTATAGGGGTCGAAAAGCCTTGCACATCTTCAATCACACCCCCTAGTTCCGCTAGGGCTTCACTTAATTCTGCTTCTTCTTCCACTGTCCAACGTCCCCGATACAAAATCGCCATTCCTCCTACTTTTAGAAAGGGAAAGGCATATTCTGCGCAAACTGGGGCTGCTGCTACGGCTCGAATCAGCGCAATATCATAATGTTCTTGTTGTTTTCGTTGTTCAGCAAAGGCTTCAGCACGGGCTGCAACTGCATTCACTCCTGAGAGTTCTAACTGAGAAATCAAGGTTTTGAGATAAGCAATTTTCTTTTGGGTCGAATCGAGAAGTGTGATCTGAGATTGAGGGAGCGCGATCGCGCAAGGTAAACCGGGAAACCCGCCTCCTGTACCAATATCAATCAAGGAAGCGGTGGTTAGATTCTCCAAGCCTAGAGGAATCAGGCAACATAAAGAATCCCACAAATGCTTTTCCCAAAAGGCTTCCGGTTCAGTAATGCGAGTTAAATTACATTGCTGATTTCCCGCTAAAATCCCTTTGTAAAGCTGTTCAAACTGTTGCTGTTGTTTTGGGGAAGGTGACCATTCTAATGTGGTTTGCCAAAGGTTTTCTAAGTTAGGAAGCATGGTGATTTTTAAAGTTAATAATGGGGGAATGAGGGTGAGGGGAAAACACCAATTTACTCTGGAAACCAATCATCGTCTAGGGCTTGAGAAAGAGTAATTTCAGTATCAGAGGGGAGGGAAAATAACTTGGAAACGGATTTAATTGCAGTGGGATAAGCCTTCTCATACAAAGTGGGTAGCTGAGAACGGAGACTGGGGCTATCTTCGAGAAGATCTGTAATTTGAGCGCGAAAATTGACAATTTCAGAAGCCCAGTGATTCCCCACCCTCGCTTTCTCTGATTCCCAATAGGCTAATTTTAATAAGTGTTCTAGCAAACGGGTTAGTAAACTCAGAAGGGCGCGTTGTTCGCTTTTTCCCATGCTTTCGAGTTCTTCAATTAAATGCTCCCAATCGATCGCGCTAAAATTGCGTTTCTGAAGATGATGAACTGTCGTTTGTACCCAATGATAATAATCCGTTTCATACAGGGATGATGATGTCATATAGCAGTCAGGAATCAGTTGTGAGACAGCAATTCTGGTTTAAGGCAAGAGGCAAAAGGCAAGAGTAAGGTATAGGTGAGTTTCAACATTTTGGAATGTCCTAACCTGATTTTGTAGTGCTATATAGTGAACTAAAGATTCATAATTTCTACAGGTTCAATCTGATCCGCAGGTTGAAAGCCAAACACTTGGGAATAGAAATAAAACTCCCCATCCAAAGCCCGTTTAATATTTTCAGCGCGACGGAAGCCATGTTGTTCCCCTGCAAAAGGAACATACGCTACCGGTAAGCCTTTCTCTTTAATCGCTTCTACCATTTTTTCCGCTTGATTCGGGGGAACCACTTTATCTTCTAATCCTTGGAAAAAGATCACCGGACAAGATAACTTTTGGGTATGATAAATGGGCGATCGCGCTTCATAAATTGCTTTTTCTTTTGGATAATCTCCCACCAACTGATCTAAATACCGAGATTCAAACTTGTGGGTTTCTTGGGCTAACGCTTCTAAATCACTCACACCATAATGACTCGCCCCTGCTTGAAAAGTATCACGGAACGTCAACGCAGCCAAAGTGGTATAACCACCAGCACTTCCGCCGGTAATCGCTAACCGCTTCCCATCCACTTTCCCCATCTCAGCAAGATATCGCGCTGCATTCACACAGTCATCGACATCGACAATTCCCCAATTTTTCTGTAATCGTTGTCGATACTCTCGTCCATAGCCGGTACTTCCACCATAGTTGACATCCACAAAGCCAAACCCGCGACTCGTCCAATATTGAATTTTTAAGTTAAAGCGAGGGCTGGTGGCTGCGGTGGGACCGCCATGACTTTTGACGACTAACGGCGGTAACTCGCCTTCGGGTGCAGTATAATCTTTATTTTGCGGGGGATAGAACCACGCATAAGCGGTTTTGTCTCCTGTTGTGGGGAACGCGATCGGTTCTGGAACCGATAAATAGCCGGTATCAATATCTAAACTTGTTGATCGTTTGAGAATGCGACTTTCGCCACTCGATAAGTTTAGATTCACCACTGCTGTCGGTTCGGTTGCGGATCCGCCAATAAAAACCACTTCATCCCCTTGGACATGAATCGAACCGATATCCGTATAAGGAACATCGAGAGTTTCTAAAGTTTTGGTTTGCGGATTTAACCTTGCAAGATACCACTGTCCATTTTGGGTATAAGTGCAAATAATGTCATCTGAGGAAATAAAATCATATAAAGACAGACCAAAGACCCAATGCGGTGACCCAAATTCCGCTTCCATCTCATATAACGCTTCTACCGTTCCCTGAGCATTGAGACGGTACAAATTCCACCAATTATTCCGATCCGAGACAAAATACAATTGTCCATCAGGGGACCACAGGGGATGACATACCGCTTCGTCTTTTCCGCCAGCAATGACTTTAATATCACTGACACTTCCATCAGCATTCACGGTTCCCACACAGAGTTCCGTATCATCCCAAGGCATATTCGGATGATTCCACTGTACCCACGCTAACTGTTTTCCGTCTGGACTGAGGCGAGGAGAAACATAAAAATCGCAACCGGAAACCAGAGAATGAACCTTTCCTGTATTTAAATCAACGCTAGCGATATAGTTTTCAGGTTCAGCATCGACGGTGTCATGATCTTCACAAATACAAATTAATCGATCGCGCTGTTGGTCTAATAACGGTTCCGCATAACAACGATTCGCCTCTGCGGTGAGCGGTTCGGGATCCGCTTGTGGCGATTGACGATAGAGACGTTGATCCGAAAAATGGGAGAAATAAACCGTTCCCGCAACGACTAAAAACGCGCCTCCTCCGTATTCATGCACCCGTGTGCGAACGTTGTACGGGGGTGGTGTGAGCTCTTCTATTGTTCCTTGAGGAGTCCGTCTGACCAAAACATATCGTCCCCCTTCCGAGGGGCGGGCTTCGATCCAATAAATATCTTGATGATCGTAAACGACCCCCCCTAAGCCAATGCTTTCTGAAACAATTAAATCAGAGCTAATGGGAGATTTCCAACTGCCATACCCGCTAACGGTTAAACTTGTCATTTGATATCATTTCTACTTGCTGCCTAAACTCTATTTTGACATCTTCTTTGCTTGTGGTCTTAGCATTTTGGCTTTTCTTATCTCTCTTTTTGACGAAGGATACAGTTTTCAATTTTTTTCAGTCACAATGGTGAAATTTGCTAGGTTAGGAAAAAGCAATTTAAAAGGAGAAATTAGCTCTTCTATTTCCATTAATTTTAAGGATTGGTTAGAAGAATATGGTGAAGGCAGAATTTCTCTCCCTTGGTATGAGATTCAAACGCAATTACGGCAACTCTTACCATCAGAAACAATTAAAATTAATACGCGCTGTGTCAATTGCCAAGAAAAAGATAATTTAGTAGCCGTTGATTGTGTTACTAACCAGCAAAAAAAATCCGTTTGCCCATTGGAATAATGGAAGTGAAACGGTTCAAATTAGCGATGAATATGAATCAGTTGAGGGAACGGTAAAAGCAAAACTTGTAATTGCTGCGGATGGAATCAAAAGGAACAAACCAAGGATTTGAATATGCTTTAATGATTGTCAAACAATTGATCAGTTTGTTGAACAATAATAATTTAGATGCTCAAGCAGCAATTGATCGCGCTTTTCAAAACTATGAAAAATAGCGTCGCCCCTTTCTGGGAAAAATGCAAACTTCCACGATAAATAGTCACCATTGGACACAAAAAGAATGGCAAGAATATGGACAATAAGTTTATTCCCGTAACTTTAGTTTCAATTATAACAATTAGCCCTTTCAGTCGAATTAAATCTTTGTGTCCTTTGTGTCTTTGTGGTTGTAATTTAAAATTAAAAATTCAGGATAAATTAGATGAATCCCTTTGCTTGTTTGAAAGTAAAACTGATTATTTTTCTGGTTTTCTCTGTTAGTCTGGACAAAGCTCCACCTTTCGCTTATAACTTGAGTAGCGACCAAAACCGTACTGGGATCAAATATCATCACCGATGAGTCAATGTTCTTAGCCGAAGAGAAAAGTCAGAAGTTAGCCGTCATTTTAGCCATGGTGAGTGCAGTTACACCACTCTCAGGGCTACATAAATTTTATTTGGGACAACTGTGGTGGGGATTAGCTTATTTATTTCTATCCATTACCTTAACCCCACCAATCACCGAAATGGGAATTTTATCTTATTTTGGTATCGCGCAAGTCGCAAGTCTCCTCGAAGGAATTTGGTATTTTATGCAGCCAGAAGAGAGTTTTCAGCAACGGTTTAATCCTCATCCTGTTTCCTCTAACCCAAATCAAGGTCAGTTTAACCCCAAATTAGTAGGAGAAACCGCCGAAGCCATTCAACGGTTGGATCAATTACGGGAAGACGGGTTACTCTCAGAGTACGAATTTGAACAACAGCGTCGTCAGTTGCTTGATCGAATCAATAAATAATATGGTGTCTTTAAATCCTCGGTTGTTGTGGTTGCGAAATAAAATTAAAAATGATCCCTACTATCGCTTTCAATCTTTAGAAGAAATCGCGATCGCGCGACAATTAAAGATTAAAATTGAAGTGAATTCCGCCACCATTGATGATTGGTTGCGTCTGCCTGGGTTTTCTATTCGTCAAGCCCAAACCCTGACCCAATTAACCGCCAGTGGCATTCAATTCTACTCTGTGGAAGATATTGCAGCAGCGTTAAATGTCCCCGTACAACGTTTGCAACCCCTCGCGCCCATTCTGAGTTTTACCTTCAATGATCCAGAAAGTGCCTTAGCCCCAGCCTTAGTTAATATTAATACAGCAACGGCAGAAGAATTGGTTACACTTCCTTTCTTCGATCAAACCCTAGCGGAGACAGTAGTTGAAAATCGTCTCCATTACGGCAATTATCGTAATTTAGCAGACTTTCATCAACGCCTTGGTTTAGATACTCACTTAACTTCTCAATTGATGCATTATCTACGGTTTTGAGATTGCTTTTAGATTTCTTACAATGAATATAAAGGGTGCTCTATCCTCTTCAACCGTTTGGCATAGCCATCAATAATGTTAAGGTTTAAATCGTCTCAAGAAAAGCGTTTTGAAGAAATTGAACATACTGCTGATTGGGCATATCGCGTGAGGGGTAAGAATTTAGCAGAATTGTTCATTGAAGCTGCTTGGGGACTTGATACGTTAGCTGACATGGACTTAGCACCAGGTATTCGGATCACGCGAACCATTAAACTAAACGCAATTGATCCCGAAAGTCTATTAGTGGCTGGGTTCAATGAATTGCTGTATTTCCATGACAGTGAGGGGTTAGGTTTTGAGGAAATCAGCATTAAGCATCTGGATGACACCCGTTTAGAAGCTCAACTCACCGGTGCGCCTGTTCAGCAATGGCAAAAAGAGATCAAAGCCGTTACCTATCATAATTTATCCATATTCCATCCCGAGATGAAGAAGCCCCACAAGCCTATAAAAATATGAATCGGGTGGTGGAAACCGTGAGTCAAGCGGGAATTACTCAGAAAGTGGCTCGGTTACATCCCATTGCTGTTATCAAAGGCTAGGAGGTTAAATCAATGAAGAAACAATTTCGCGATCGCGCTGAAGCGGGTCAATTACTGGCGCAACAGCTTCAATCCAGTTATGGCAATCGCTCTGATGTCCTCGTGTTAGGCTTGGCTCGCGGTGGCATCCCTGTTGCCTATGAAATCGCTCGGGTGCTCAAAGCCCCCTTAGATGTCTGTTTGGTGCGGAAATTGGGGGTGCCAGGACATGAAGAGTTAGCAATGGGAGCCATTAGTGCCAAGCAAGGGATGGTACTGAATCAAGAGATTGTGCAATCCTTAGACATTTCTCAGACAACCATTGAGCGCGTGGCAGCTTCAGAACGTCAGGAATTAGAACGGCGCGATCGCGCTTATCGAGGGGATCGCCCTGCACCTGCAATCCGTGATCAAACCGTCATTCTGGTTGATGATGGCATTGCCACCGGCTCCACGGCGAAAGCAGCTTTATCAACCATTCAACAACAACAGCCCAAACATCTCGTCATTGCTGTACCGGTTGCACCGCCTACTGTTTGCAAGGAACTGAAAGCGCAAGTGGATGAAGTGGTTTGTCTTCTTACTCCAGAGTGCCTTTCGGCAATTGGTTTATGGTACGAAGACTTTTCTCAAACCACGGATGAAGAAGTTCGCCAATTTCTTAAACAGGCAACTCCACCATCAACAGCAACCTCAAGTTAATCCCATTCATCTTAGTAAAGCCAATAAACTACGTCATGGCTTCCCTTTACCCCTTTTACCTTTTCCCCTTCTTTCTCCAGTGCGTAGGGCTATCAATGGTTTCAGTCTCATCTCAGTGAAAATAGGATTAGCGAATCGGCATTGATTTGGTTTTGACGGCTTTTTGATAGAGATTTTCTAATTGTGTAATGTTGGAGTTGAGGGTATAACGATCTAAGACGCGCGATCGCGCTTTTTCTCCTAAAACTTGAGTTAACTCGGGATGATCATTCAAGACAGGCAGTAAGGTTTTGAGTTGTGTTGTTACCCGATTGGTACTTAAAACAACACCCGCCCCTTCTTCTAACACTTCCCCATCTGCGCCAGCATCCGTCGCCACACAAGCAATGCCACACGCCATTCCTTCTAATAACGATAAGGATAATCCCTCCACCAGAGAAGGGAGAATAAACACATCCGCAGCCCTAAGAATATCTATCCGTTGCTGTTCATCCGCAACAAAGCCCAGCCAAATCACACCATGACGTTTGTTATAAAAGGGTTTCAAAGAACTGACTAAGGGACCATCTCCCACAATCACTAACTTGGAGTCATTGCCAAACCGACAATATTTCCAAGCCCGCAACAGCGATTCAACATTTTTTTCAGTAGAGACGCGCCCTTGATACACAAATAAACGTTCTGCTCCAAAATGAGCCTTTAAATCTGATTTTCCAGGAGAATACCGTGTTTCATCAACCCCATTCGGAATCACCGCTAATTTTTCTTCAGGAACGCCTAAACGCATCAATAAATCCCGTTGAATCCGAGAAAAAATAATCACCCCATCATAATGGGCGAGAAAAGGCGCGTAAAGTTGATAGGTGAGGAATTGGGTACTGGATTTAATATTGCGGAGTTTACTATCAAATGGCGGGTGAAATGTTGCCACCAGGGGAATATTCAGTTCTTTGCAGATTTCAGGAAGACGGAAATCGAGAGGGGAAAGGGTAAGAGAAGCATGAACCAGATCCGGTTTGAGTTCTTGCAGCGATCGCCGCAACATATTAGTTGAGCCTAATGTGGGAATGGTATAGACTTGAGACTTATAAATAAAGGGTAAAAGCACCTCCTGACAGTCTGGCCAGTTTTCTTCCGCTTGTTCTTCTTGCGCAAAATGCAGAAAACTAACCTCATACCCGCGTTCCAGCAAAGCGTGAGTAATATTACGACTGTAGGTGACATTCCCACAAAAAGGTGATTTTTTTCCCAACCAGGCGATGTGCATGCAACTAAAAACTCAACAATGAATAATGGAAATTGGACATTAATCCAGCATCTCAGATGAGGATTATAATGACC
>JAVLCL010000079.1:0-9795 GCA_031580825.1 Halothece sp. Uz-M2-17 | reverse complement strand
CTGGCTTCCCCTTCTCGCGTTATTCATTGGTTTAGCGTGGGCGGGGTGGAATGAATATCAAAAGGTAGAAGCCTATCGCAACTGGGCGGAACAATTTGATCGCGCGAAATATGATATTTATGCGGTTTTAGGTCAAAAAAACGACCAAATTACTTGGGGGAAACCCAAACGAAGGAAACCAGAAACCTTGCAAACCTTTTCCCTCAATGATGTCGCAGAAATAAAATTGCTAGTTAACAAAACGCCCGCTGCTTTAGATAACCCTCCTCGTCAGGGAAAACCCGCGATTCAGTTTGTGTTTCCTAATGCAGAAAATGTAGAAATTCCTTTTACCGATATTTCCCTTGCAGCCCGTTGGACGGAAAAATTGCAAGAAATTGCGAGTCATTAGTCATTGGTTCTTGGTTCTTGGTTTTTCGGTCACTGATATCATTGCACTTGTCCACACAGTAAACTCACCATAATGTCGAGACGGATTCCAAAATTATGGTATCACCAAGGAACACTTCTCCTGCATCCGCCACCGCAAGGGAAAAGTTGGATTGATTTTGCAACGTGGGACGATCGCGTGGAAAAATTTCGCATTCCAGCCATTTATTATCGCCCCTTGGTAGAAACCCTACAACGGGAAGAAATTGATTTTCTCGATGATGCAAAAGAATTTCAACCCTTAACTTTAAACTCCCGCTTTGAAATGACTCCCTATCCTCATCAAGCAGAAGCCTTAGCAGGATGGAAAGCAGCCGGGAGACAGGGGATTGTGGTGTTACCCACGGCTGCGGGGAAAACTTATCTAGCCCAGTTAGCGATGGAAGTGACACCGCGCACAACATTAATTGTTGTTCCCACCTTGGATTTAATGCACCAATGGTACGCACAACTCGAAGCTGCTTTTCCTGACGTGGATGTGGGGTTATTAGGAGGCGGATCGCACGATCGCGCGGAGATTTTAGTGGCAACTTATAATAGTGCTGCGATTCACGCCGAAGCTATTGGTAATCGCTATGCGTTTTTAATTTTTGATGAATGTCATCATTTACCAACAGACTTTTTTCGGGTTATTGCTGAATACGCGATCGCGCCTTACCGTTTAGGACTCACTGCAACTCCAGAACGTTCCGATGGGAATGAACGAGATTTAGAAGCCCTCATTGGTTCAATTGTCTATCGGAAAACGGCAAAAGAGTTATCAGGGGATGCACTGGCGACTTATAAAACTGTTGAAATTAAAGTTAAATTATCTCCGAAAGAAAAAGAAACCTATCAAAGCGCGATCGCGCAACGGAATCAATTTTTAAAGCAGAAACGGATCTCTTTAAGTAACTTAAAAGGTTGGCAATTATTTGTTAAAGAAAGTGCGCGATCGCCAGAAGGAAGACGTGCCATGCTTGCCCATCGTCAAGCTAAAGAAATTGCTTTAGGAACAGATAGTAAACTGCGAGTTTTAACAGAATTAATTACAAAACACTCTCCTGAACCCATTTTAATTTTTACTAACGATAATGCTACAGTTTATCGCATTTCCCAAGACTTTTTAATTCCAGCAATTACTCATCAAACCCCAGTTAAAGAACGCCATTTTATTCTCCAACAATTCAAAGCCGGCATCTATAAAACTCTCGTCGCCTCTCATGTTCTTAATGAAGGAGTAGATGTTCCTGATGCCAGAATTGCCATTATTTTATCAGGAACCAGTTCGGCACGGGAATATATTCAACGATTGGGTCGGGTTTTAAGAAAAGGGAAAACGAAAGATAAACAAGCAATTCTTTATGAAGTCATTGCAGAAGAAACTAGCGAAGAAAGAACCTCTGAACGTCGTCGCAGTGAACCTAAACAAAGACAACTAGAAGTTTTTCCAACTCCAAAGAAAGATTCTTCTTCTCCCCCAAAAGCAGCCGAAGAGGGTGGCGAATATAGAACTGATTAAATTTTTAGCCCTTCTAGAGCAACGATGAGATTTTAATGATAATAGTTGCTAGAGAAGAACCAAGTTATAAGCTAAGACACACTTAAATGGGGCATTCTTGCAATTAGCTGGAAAGGCTGATCACTCCCATTATTGCCTATTGCCTCATATCCACAAGCCAATTTAAATGCTTAACAGCTTATTCCCCAGATCAGAAAGATTAAATGGATATTTATTGATAAGTTTTAAATTTCATAACGTTCTTGCAATATCTGAGTCTCATTATTTTTATTTAAGTATGTAACCCGATTAAAATAAAAGATAACCGAGACCATACTTAAAGGAGTTAGGGGCGGTGGTACAATCTCATTTCACGACAAAGCAAGGATTGAAGTGGGGGGAAATTATCGCCCTGCGAGGAACAGTCGTTGATGTTCGCTTCTCGGATCGCCTCCCCAAAATTTACAGTCAGTTACGGGCGGGTGAGAAAGGAGAAGTGATCCTAGAAGTGGTGAATCATCTCAGTGCTCATGTCC
The DNA here is from genome assembly GCA_031580825.1 of Halothece sp. Uz-M2-17. GTDB lineage: Bacteria > Cyanobacteriota > Cyanobacteriia > Cyanobacteriales > Rubidibacteraceae > Halothece. Next base: position 7,350 of record JAVLCL010000079.1, on the reverse strand, counting down.
TGAGAAGTGTAGCGCTGACTTCAACTTCAGGGTTATCTCGCAGTTCTCCTGTGGCGGATATGGGAGAACCCTTAAAAGTCCCAGTGGGAGAACGATTATTGGGTCGGGTGTTTAATGTGTTTGGGGACGCTATTGATGGGAAAGACCCGATTACTGGGGGAGACTGGCGTTCTATTCATCAATCTTCCCCCGCGATCGCGCAACATATGACCTCTTCCGAAATTCTGGAAACGGGAATCAAAGTGATTGATTTACTCTCTCCGCTAGAACGAGGGGGGAAAGGCGGGTTATTTGGGGGGGCAGGGGTCGGAAAAACCGTCTTAATCACAGAATTAATCAATAATATTGTCAAGCAGTATCAAGGCATTAGCCTATTTTGTGGCATTGGGGAACGGGTACGAGAAGCAGAAGAAATGTACCGTGAAATGCAAGAAGCAGGAGTTTTAAAGAATACGGTCATGATATTTGGGCAGATGAATGAACCCCCGGGGGCGCGATTCCGAGTGGGTTTAGCTGCGTTGACAATGGCGGAATATTTCCAAGAAGATACGAAGCGCGATGTTCTTTTACTGATTGATAATATCTTTCGCTTCATTCAAGCGGGACAAGAAGTTTCAGGCTTATTAGGGCGACTTCCCTCGCGGGTGGGCTATCAACCGACATTAGCGACAGAATTAGCAGATTTTGAAGAACGGATTGCCAATACCGCCAGTGGGGCGATTACTTCTGTGCAAGCGGTTTATGTGCCTGCGGATGATTTTACGGATCCGGCTGCGGTGCATACCTTCGGACATTTATCGACTTCGATTGTTCTCTCGCGAAAACGGGCAAGTGAGGGGCTATATCCAGCAGTTGATCCCTTGCAATCGAGTTCTAAAATGTTGAATCCCACCATTGTTAGTGAGCGTCATTATCAAACGGCGCAAGCAGTTCGCCAAACTTTAGCCAACTACGACGAGTTAAAAGATATTATTTCCATGTTGGGCTTAGAAGAATTATCGCGGGAAGATCGGCAAGTGGTGGGACGCGCGAGACGATTGGAACGATTTTTAACGCAACCGTTTTTCACAACAGAACACTTCACCGGAAAACAAGGAAAACTCGCCACTCTCGAAGAAACCTTAAACGGATGTGAGCGCATTCTCAATGATGAATTTGCCGATGTGCCAGAAAGCGCGCTGTATATGTTGGGGTCAATTCAAGAAGTGCAACGGGAGGCGAAACAAAAATAATGATGACTCTGAAAATCGTTTTACCGACAAAGGTGTTTCTGGAACAATCCGCGCGAAAAGTGTCCGCAGAAGCGGAAAATGGGGCATTTGTCTTGTTACCGCAGCATATTGATTATGCCACCTCCCTTGTGCCGGGGATTCTCTCCTTTGATGACAGTCATCGCCAAGAACAGTTGGTTGCAGTAGATGAAGGGCTGTTGGTGAAAGTGGGTCAGGAGGTTCTAGTGTCGGTCAAACGCGCCATTGGGGGGACAGATTTAGAGACATTAGAACGATTAGTCGATGAGGAGTTTCGCCGTTTGGATGAAATTGAACAAAAAACTCGTGCCGCGATCGCGCGCTTAGAAGTCAATTTTAGAAGGCATTTATACGGTTCAGGAGAATAGTTATGAATACAGAGTCAGACTCACGAAAACAATTCCAAGAAACGATTAAACACAAGCTCTCTGAACGTCGTCGCGCCCGTGAAGAAGAGAAACGAGAAGGGATTTGGTTTGGACTGGCGATGATGGGAATTGTGGGCTGGTCGGTCGCGATTCCCACTCTCATTGGGGTTGCCATTGGCATTGGCTTAGATGCAGCGTTTCCCCAATTATCCCCCGGTATCCTGATTGCTTCTATCTTAGTCGGGCTAGCTTGTGGCTGCTGGATTGCTTGGTTTTGGATTCAACAGGAAAGTACAACCGAAGAAGAGTCAGAGGAGTTGAGGAGTAAGGATGATCAGTGAAGTCCTAGAAAAAATGGTTGCGATCCCCTTTGGATTTGCGCTGGGAAGTCTCTACTTTTGGGGACTTTGGCAGACCACCCAACGATTGACCACGACTCATACGCCCTTACGCTTATTTCTAGTCAGTTATTTCGGTCGCTTAATGCTAGCAGGTGTGGGCTTTTATTGGCTGGCGCAAGGCGGTTGGGCAAATGTTTTGCTGGGCTTGTTGGGGTTTTTAATTGCGCGATCGCTGCTGATTCGACGCTGGGAACCCAAGCCCTATCAAGAGGAAAATTAGGATTTCGTCACTCGCATTAAGAGATAGAAATATGGAGATTAGTCCCGATAACATCATCTTTTGGCAACAAGACTGGTTCGTCATTAATGCTACTTTAGTTTATAGCTGGCTGGTGATGCTGATTTTAGTGGTTTCCTCTTGGCTTGCAACTCGCAATTTGGTGGTTGATCCCAATCGCGTTTCCCGTTGGCAAAATACGTTAGAAATGATTGTTGAGCAACTGAACACGCAGATCCGAGAAGGCATTCGTCAAGAACCCACCCAGTTTTTACCCTTTATTGGCACACTCTTTCTCTTTATTGGCGTATCGAATGTGTTAACGCTATTTCCTTATTACGAATCTCCAGCCGGATCATTATCCACCGCTGCTGCATTGGCAATTTGTGTTTTAGTGGCGGTTCCCTTTTACGGGATTAAAAATGTCGGGATTGTGAACTATCTCAAAAGCTACATTTCGCCGTTGCCGATTATGCTACCGTTCAATATCATCAGTGAAATTTCTCGAACCCTATCCCTCGCCGTGCGCCTATTTGGGAATATCATGAGTACCAGTTTACTCGTGGGCATCTTGGTTGTCTTAGTTCCTTTAATCTTTCCTGCGATTACCCGCGCCTTTGGCATGCTAGTGGGAGTCATTCAAGCCTATGTATTTTCAATTCTCGCTTTAGTTTATATTGCTTCGGGAATGGAAGCGCAACGCACCACCAAACGTCAACAAGAGGATTAAAGAAAACAATGAGCGATCTGAGTTTAATTGGTATTGTTTCCATTTTCACCGCAGGGCTGACCATTGGCTTAGGCGCAATTGGACCCGCGATTGGGGAAGGGTTAGCCCTCGCAAATGCTTTAAGGGCGTTGGCGCAACAACCGGATAAAGCCAACACGATTACGAGAACCTTATTTGTGGGGATGGCGTTTGTGGAATCAACGGCGATTTATTGCTTTGTCATCTCCATTATTTTGATTTTCGCGAACCCATTCTGGAATCATTTTCTGAACCAAGCAGGGGGGTAACAGCGTGTTATTCGATTGGTTTACGTTCTTCGCGCAAATTATTAACTTTGTCATCTTAGTGTATTTACTTTGGCGGTTTTTGTATCGACCGATTAACAAGGTAATGGATGACCGTCAGCGTCAACTGCAACAACGCTGGGATGATGCACGGGAACAAGAAGAAAAAGCGCAACAAGAAGCCCAGAAATATCGCGATCAACAAGCAGAATTGGAAGCCCAACGAGATGCTTTAATGGCAAAAGCAAGAACAGAAGCGGAACAAAAACGTCAACAGTTGCGACAATCGGCACGGGAGGAAATTCAACAACGGCGGGAACAATGGCAGGAGGCTTTACAACAAGAAAAAGAATCTTTCTATGCGCGATCGCGCCAAAAATTACAGGAAGAAACCATCACCATTTGTCGTCGTATCTTGCAAGATTTAGCGGATGCCAATTTAGAAGATCAAGCCATTGCTCTCTTTTTAGACCGGTTAAAAGCACAAACTAATCTTTCAACCTTAAAAACAACCGATCATGATGAGGTCATGGTTTGGAGTGGGTTCGAGTTATCTTCCCCGCAACGTCAGCAAATTGCCCTCACCTTGGAAAAACAAAACCTTACCCATAGTAATGCGATTACGTTTGAAACCAATCCTGATTTAATTTTTGGGATTGAAGCCCGATTTGGCGATCATGAAGTGAGATGGAGTGTTGATGATTATCTGCAAGATTTAGACCGTACCTTTTCCGAATTATTTACCACTAATATTAGTCATTAGTCATTCGTCATTTGTTATTTGGTAACTGGTCACTATCCACTATCCACAAGTAATTTATAGTAAATCTCCACCCAATAATTAAGCCATGAATGAAGATAATCATCCCCTAACTAATTTAGTTGAAACCACCTTCTCCCAATGGGAAAGCGTGCTGGATCAATATCGCTTCCCTTTACAAGCCCATGAGGTGGGAATCGTGAAATCGGTTTCCAGTGGCATTGCAACCGTCAGTGGGCTATTTGGGGCGCGTTTGGATGAATTAATTGAATTTCCTGAAGGGTTACTGGGAATTGCTTTTAACCTTGATGCGGAAGAAATTGGTGTGATTCTTCTCGGAGACAGTGAAGGAGTGCAAGCGGGGGATAAAGTCTATCGTTTGGGTCGCATTTTAGATGTTCCCGTGGGTGAGGCGTTGTTAGGGCGGGTGGTGGATGGTTTAGGTCGTCCACTGGATGATAAAGGGGAGATCGAAACCCGTGAACGTTTACCCACCGAACGTCCAGCGCGAGGAATTATGGAACGCGCCCCGGTACAAGTGCCGTTGCAAACGGGGATTAAAGTGATTGATGCCCTGATTCCTGTGGGACGGGGACAACGAGAACTAATTGTCGGCGATCGGCAAATTGGGAAAACTGCCATTGCCGTGGATACCATTCTCAATCAAAAACAGCATAACGTGATTTGTATTTACTGCGCGATCGCGCAACGGGGTGCAGCAGTGGCAAAAGTGATTGATCGGTTGCGCCAACACCAAGCTATGGATTATACCGTGGTTGTAGTTGCCCCTGGGGAATCACCACCGGGTTTAAAATATATTACCCCTTATGCAGCGACCAGTATTGGGGAATATTTCCGCGATCAAGGGCGGGATGTTCTCATTATTTACGATGACCTCACCCAGCACGCTTGGGCTTACCGAGAACTGTCTCTGCTGTTACGACGACCGCCCGGTCGAGAAGCCTATCCGGGGGATATTTTCTATATTCACTCCCGATTGTTAGAGCGAGCAACCCATCTGCGGGATGAACTCGGTGGCGGTTCTTTAACAGCCCTTCCCCTTGTGGAAACGCAAGCGCAAAATATTTCGGCTTATATTCCCACTAATTTAATTTCTATTACTGACGGTCAAATTTATCTCTCTCCGAACTTATTTCAACAGGGGATTCTTCCCGCCGTTGATGTGGGGAAATCGGTCTCTCGGGTTGGCGGAAAAACCCAACTCCCAGCCTACAGACGAGTCTCTTCTGATTTGCGTCTGTCTTATTCCCAATTCCAAGAAGTAGAAGTCTTTGCCCGTTTTGGCACTCGTTTAGATGAACAAACCCGCCATACGCTAGAAAGAGGTCGTCGGGTGCGGGAAGTCCTCAAACAGAAAGAATCGAAGTCTCTCACCCCAGCCGAACAAGTTGCGATTCTCTTTGCAGTGAATAATGGACTGTTTGATCAGATTCCCTTAGCTCAGATTAAAGCAGCGGAAGCACGGGTGCAAGCCTTGATGAATGGAGAATTGTCTCAACTGCGCGATCGCGTTCAAAATGGAGAAAAGTTGAGTGAAGAAGACATAGCAACCCTATCGCAAGCATTAAAAGAAGCGACAGCGCAACTGCAAAAGGAGATTCGCCATGACTAACGCTCAATCACTGCAAGCAACCATTCATCATGTAGAAGACTTGCAAGCGGTGGTGAAGACCATGAAAGCCCTTGCAGCCGTCAGTATTCGCCAATATGAACGCGCTGTGGATGTTTTAGGGGAATACAGTCGCAGTATTGAAACCGGGTTTCAGATTCTGTTGCAACAACGGCATTTTCAAGGTGAACCCCTCATTCCCCCGCTTCTTGCCTCTCATCCGGTCAAGTTTCAACGAGTTGCAACGATTATTTTTGGCTCAGATCGCGGATTGTGTGGACAATTTAACGAACGGATTGCCTCTTTTGCCTTATCTGAATTGGAAAAACTAGGATTAAACAATGATCCTTTAATCGCGATCGCGGGAGAACGATTATTAACGCCTCTAGAAAGTGAAAATAAAGTAATTTATCAACAATTTGCGGTTCCGGCTGCGGTAGATGCCATTGTCGATCTCACCGCAGAAATTCTATTAGCCATTGAAGAATGGCAACTGCATAAACAAGTGGATCGCGTTATTCTCTATTACAACGAACCCAGTACCGGAACAACCTATAATCCCTGTCAGTTTCAATTACTTCCTATTGACTTAGACTGGTTACATTCTCTGAGTCAACGCAGTTGGCAAACCAATGAAATTCCCCTCTTAACGATGGATGAAGAGGCATTTCTATCCGCTTTAATCCGCGAGTATCTTTCTCTTTATCTCTTTCGCGCAGCAGCAGCCTCTCTCGCCAGTGAAAATGCCAGTCGTTTATCCTCCATGCAATCAGCAGAGAAAAACATTCAAGATCGGATCTCGGATCTCACATCTGAATATCGTCGTCAACGTCAAAGCGCAATTACATCTGAGTTATTAGATGTGGTTTCTGGTTTTGAAGCCCTGAGTGATCATTCCTCATCCTGAAAGAAAAATTATTCCCCCTTGCGACAGGGGAAAAAGCTCATTAACTTTGCGATAACCGCATCCACATCGGGAGTTGACGTTCTTCCCCCCGAGTTATGCGATTCAGGGCAGCACTCATTTCTAAACGCACATCAAATTCAGGTTCGCCTTCTTGTGCCGTTTCTAAGGCATTCACTGCACTTTCATCCCCCAGTTCGTACAAAAAGCGAGCAGCCCGCCAACGGACTAATTTTGAGGAATCGTGGAGGGCTTGACACATGGTAGGAATGCCTTGAGAATTGCCTAAATCGTTGAGGGCATCCCCAGCGGTGCGACGCACAATCACAGAAGGATCATTTAAGACCACCTCACTCAGAGGCGCAATGGCTTCCTCGGTTTCACTTGCGCCCAATAAGGCACTTGCCCAACGGCGAATGGTCGCGCGATCGTCATTGAGAGCATCTACAATTGCAGAAAAAGTATCTGGATTGATTTCTAACTGTTGAATCGCTTTGAGACGTTCTTTCCAATTATCGCTGGTGTTCAATTGCTGAATTAAATAAGCGGTTTGTTCCGTTTGTGAAGTTGTCGTTTCGTTTGTACGACCTTCTTTTGCTTGCTTTTCAATCCGTTGTAAATCGTCTTCATCAATCAGGCTAGCCACTTCTTCAGCGACCATATTGGCAACGGCTTCTGGTTCTCCATGACGGGGAGAATAGGGTTCCCAGCCTCGTTCAAACACATAGTTTGCTTCTGTTGCTTCCACTACACGCTGCATGGCTTCATTAAAGCGATCCGGCATAGCAACTCGCTTTTGTTCTTCT
>JAVLCL010000078.1:790-9798 GCA_031580825.1 Halothece sp. Uz-M2-17 | reverse complement strand
TTTATTTAGTGGGTTTATTGCCTTATACTAGATTTTTACAAGAGTTAATCATTAATGTTTTTCGCATTCCCTTTCGCTTATTTATTGTCGGATTAGGGACGTATTTTTTAACTCGCTTTTCTTTTATTTTAATTGATAAATTCAATGGTGCTCTTGCCAATAATTATCTCCTAACGCCAGAAGCAAATCTGCGCCTACAACTCCGCATTTCAACAATTTCTAGTGTGGCAAAAAGCATTATTGCTGTCAGTTGGACGGTTGTTGGCGTTCTAGTTGGTCTTTCTGTCATTGGGATTAATATTGGTCCATTACTCGCAGGGGCAGGTTTAATTGGAGTTGCAATTTCCCTTGCGTCTCAAAACTTAATTCGAGATGCCATTAATGGCTTTTTTATCATTCTTGAAGACCAGTATGCGGTCGGTGATGTGGTTGGAATTGCTGATGCAACGGGTTTTGTAGAAGCGATTAATTTAAGAATTACGCAATTGCGAGATACGGAAGGACGGTTAATTACCATTCCCAATAGTGAAATTAGGACAGTAACCAACTACACCAGTAATTGGTCACAAGTGGATTTAAAAATTCCCATTGCTTATCATGCGGATGTGGAGAAAGCAATCCGAATTATTGAAGAAATTAGTGATAGTATGATGCGCGATCACGCTTGGAAAAAAGAAATTTTAGAAGCCCCTGTTTTACTCGGAGTTGATGACTTTAGTAACCAAGGCGTAATTATTCGCGTCTGGATTAAAACCAAACCCTTACAACAGTGGCCCATTGGTCGAGAATATCGCCGTCGCGTGAAAATTGCCCTTGATGAAGCAGGAATTGATCTTGCCCTGCCTCATCAAAAAATCTGGATTACTCAAGATAGCAACCCATCAGAGGACCAGTGACCAGTGACTAACGTAATTCTTGATTAATCGCTGCTTGGGTATCACAACCGACAATACCATCTACTCCTAGATCATGATCCCGTTGAAACTCAGCAACCGCTCCTTCTGTACCAGGACCATATAGCCCATCCTTTGCCCCCTGATAATACCCTAACTGTTCTAATTGCTCCTGTAAGAGCCGAACCGCTTCTTTTGAGCTTCCTCGTTGTAAAGGGCTAATGCAAGCACTTAACGGTTGCATATTGACAGTGCGCTTACTATTAGTCTTTTCTTGTGCTTCTTTCTGATTTCTTGGCAGCTGAGATTCTGAATTGGTTTCTGCATTTGGCGGACTAGAAATGCCCTGTTGGAGTAAGTTTCCAGCGACAAAAAACCCTAAGCCGAAGAAACTCACCACTACTGTTGTGACTCCTGCTAGTTTTAAGCCACATCCAAAAGGTAGAGAGGAAGAGATTTCTGTAGTTGCTTTTTGGGTTTGGGGAGGAAAAAATTGACCTGTTTTTGTTTTGCCCAAGGTTTTCGGGTCATTGACCATAATATGCCCTTTCTGCTTGAGCTTAGAAAACCAATACCATTCTCGCAGGGCAAGGGTTTTATCATCAGTATTGGGAAGTAATTCTAAAACAATAATTTTGGCTTTATTCGTATCAAGAATAATGCGCGATCGACACGAAGAACTCTCTAAATGCTGTTTCACCCGTAATTGAATATTATCGGATAAGCCAACATAACTGACACTACCTGTGGTGATTTGATAAATTCCCCGTTGTCTTGGTAGTGTTTTCCAGTTGATCATCTTTCCAATTTCGTTATTGGTTCTTTGTTCTTCGTTAACTCGACACTTCATCAAAGCACTTGTGCGCGTAACCAAGCAATGGGGAGATAGAGAAACTTTTCCGCTTTGGGAACATAAGCTCGTTGATTAAATACATCATACCCATTGCGCTCAATAACATCTAAAATCCCTTGATAAAGCATTAGAGCCGTCCAGACGGGCCATCGGGAATCTCGACTCAGATCACAGATTCCTTTTTCCGCTTGTGTATAAAACCCTCGCGCCCGTTCAATTTGAAATTGCATTAATTGTCGCCAATTTTCATTAATTACCCCTTGGAATAAATCTTCCTCACGATAATTAAACCGTTCTAAATCTTCTAGAGGGAGATAAATGCGCCCCCGTTCCGCATCTTCTCCCACATCTCTTAAAATGTTTGTCAGTTGGTTTGCAATGCCAAGGGCAATCGCTTCTTCTGTGGGGATATGGCTTTTTTGTTTTTTACGCCAAGGCGGTGTCCCCCCTTCAAATTCCACGCCTAAGACGGCATTCGACATTAACCCTACGGTTCCGGCGACTCGGTAACAGTAGAGATAGAGGTCTTCAAAGGTTTCATATCGATCGCGCTTGAGATCCATCCGTTGTCCGGCAATCATATCCCGAAAGGGCTGAATATCCAATGGAAACTTTTCTAGGGTATCCACCAGTGCGACATCCGAATCTTCTACAGGATGACCGGCAAAAATAGATTCTAGGATTGCTTCCCACTGATCGAGGGTATCGAGGGTGGTAAATTCGGCTTCGGGTCCATCGACCAGTTGATCGGTGCGCCGACACCAGACATAAATCGCCCAAATTGCTTTCCGTTTCTCTTTGGGCATGAGAAGCGTTCCGAGATAGAACGTCTTTGAGTATTCCGCAGTCACTTGACGACAGAACTCATAAGCGGATTCGACGGAGGGGTGGGAACAAGTCTGTTCGGGGTTTGGCAGTTGCAGCATTCACCGCAGGCGAGTAGGGTTCACGTTAAGACACAAAAATTGTCCCATTCATCGGTAGATAGGAACACAGAAGATCATTTTGCCACAGAAACGGGCTTTTTCTCCGATTTTTCCACAGAACTTACATCAGATTCCGTTTTAGTAATCGCTTGAGCCGTTAATTTTCCAGATAAAACCGCCCCTTCCATGCTGGCTAAATATTTTTGCATGGTGTAGTCACCCGTGAGATAAAAGTTAGAAATTGGGGTTTCTTGAGACGGGCGATGGGCTTGTCTTCCGGCGGTGGCTTTATAAACTGAGCGCGGGGTTTTGACCACATGAGATTTGAGTAACTGCGCGCGATCGTCTCCTGTAAAATATTTGGGGAAGAGTTGCTTTAATTCTTCCATGGTCGCTGCAACAATTTCCTCGTCAGATTTACCGATCCAGTCTTTCGCCGGGGCAAGGACTAACTCTAACATAGAGCGATCTGGATTTTCGTAACCGCGACAAGTATTGCTCATGTCTGCGTAAACACTCAGTAAATCGGAACGGGAGAATAAGAGGTGATCAATATCCGTTAGTTTGCGATCAAACCAGAGATGCAGGTTAATCACAGGAACCCCTTCTAAGCCCTCTAATTGCTTGAAGAAGTCCATTTGTTTCCAGGGTTGGGGTAACATCAACTTAAACGGATCAACCGGCATCGCAGAGACATACGAATCCGCTGTGATCACTTCATCTTCCGCGCCGTTTAATCCGCGAATGAGATAACCACGAACACTGTTGTCTTCATTGAGTAAGATTTCTTTTAAGGGTGCATTGAGACGGACTTCGCCACCGTGTTTCGTAATATAATCCACCATGGGCTGACATAAGCGTTCCGTGGGTGAACCATCTAAAAATGCCATTTTTGACCCTGTTTTCTCTTGTAAGAAACGATTGAGAGCAGTGAGGAGAATCGTTGCAGAAATTTCATTGGGGTTAATGAAGTTTAAAGCCTTAGACATCGCAATAAAGACTTCTTTTTCAACCCGTTTGGGCATATTTTGCCGTTCCATCCACTCTGACCAAGTGTAGCGATCCATCGCTTCCACATAGCCTTGTCCGCGCAACATCGCTGGAATTAAACCAATGCCAAAACGGATTTTTTCTGCCCAAGAGAGCATATCATTATTGCGTAAAATGGCAATTACCCCATTAATTGGTGCAGGAAGATCAGGGAAATCGAAGCGAGAATAGGTTCCTGGTTTTTCTGGGCGATTGAAGATCATCGTGTGTTCTTTCCATTGCAAGCGATCTTCAATATCTAATTCCTTAAACAGTTGCAGCATATTGGGATATGCTCCAAAAAAGATGTGTAAACCGGTTTCGTACCAGTCGCCATCTTCATCTTGCCAAGCTGCGACTTTTCCGCCTAAGACATCGCGACGTTCAAGGACAATGGGGGTATGTCCTGCATCCACTAGATATTTGGCGCAGGAAAGCCCTGCTAACCCTGCTCCTGCAATTATGACCCGCATGGTTGTTCTACTGACTTTAAGTTTTCGTTCTCATTATACTTTGCATTTCGTTACATTTTAGCTTGCATGACACCTGATAGCCTTACCGCTTTGGTGAAAAAACGAGTTGCGCGATCGCGCTTCGTAACTTTTTAATGTAGATTATGATGGTATTAATCGTCTGTGGTTACGCTGGTTTGATGGGGATGGCAATTGGTTGCCCACTCCTGCTGAAGAAACACAACAAAAAGCGGATCGGTTTGCGGAAAAGTTACGAGAATTAGGGATTGATCCTAATACGATTTAGCTTGTGCCAATTTCCAGACGGTTTGCGCGATCGCGCGATCTTCATTAGTATGTAAGACCAACACCCGCACGGCTGAATCTGGCGTGGCGATATCTTCATTTTTGGGATGATTCTGATTTTTTTCAGGATCAATTTCAACCCCAAGATACCGGAGACGCTCACAGGCTGCTTGACGAACAATGGCTGAATTTTCCCCGACACCTGCGGTAAACACCAGTACATCTAACCCTTGTAAACTGGCGACCATTGCTCCAATTTGGCGACAGAGATGATGGATATAGGTAGCAAAGGCAAGTTGAGCGCGTTCATTTTCCTCCATTGCTTCGGTCACAGTTCGCATATCTCCAGACAGCCCCGAAAGCCCTTTTAATCCGGATTCTTGATTCAGAGTTTGATCAATTTCATCCGCACTTAACCCTTTTTCTCGCAATAAATGGATAATAATTCCTGGATCAATAGAACCACAGCGCGTTCCCATCATTAACCCTTCTAAAGGCGTAAAGCCCATGGTCGTGTCAATGCTATGTCCATCTTTCACCGCAGCCAGAGACGCACCGTTTCCGAGATGACAGGTGACTAATTTGAAGTCCGATAGCGGTTGATCTAAGAGTTGTGCTGTTTTTTGGGCGCAATAGTCATGACTAATGCCATGGAACCCATAACGGCGGATTCCGCCTTCGTACCATTGATAAGGGAGGGGATAAATTGCGGATGTGGTAGGCATTTGACCATGAAACGCAGTGTCAAAAACCGCCACTTGTCCAGCATGAGGAAGCAGTTTTTCCATCATTTCAATTCCTTGTAAATTTGAGGGATTATGATTAGGCGCAAGAGAAATCAGTTGCGCGATCGCGCTTTTGACCTCTTCTGTTACCCAAGTGGGTTGCTGATATTGACTTCCCCCATGCACCACCCGATGACCGACAAAATCAATTTCTTGCCAAGACGCTAAAACCGCCGTATCCCCTTCACACAGCATCTTAAATAGAGCTTCCATCACCACTAAGCGATCTTCGGTTTTCTGCTGATCTTCCCAAACCACGCCATTACTTTCGACTTTTAGCTTAGCAACCCCTTGTTGTTGACTAAAATCAATACTTCCCGACCACAGCAAAGTAATCACATCTTGCGAACGCTCATCATCAGGAATATAGTAAAGAGAACTTTTTTGACTGCTGGAACCGGCGTTTAAAATGAGAATCTTCATATTTATTTATATTTATTGCTCAGACCAATGGCTTGTTTTCAAGGTAAGGGAATGATCGCGCCACCCTCGTAAAATTAAACCTGTCTTAAGGGGACAATATCAAATATTTATTTTCTCTCCTAATCCCACCAAAGTGTGAGTTGCATCCGCTTGGGCAAATCTTTTTTCAGCAAAATGAAGCCAATCTCTTCTGCATTAAGATCAACATCAGCAATTAAGTCTTGTATCTCTGCATTCACTTCTTGTCCCCTATTTTCAGCCATTTCAATCATTTCGGGAATACAGTCATAGCCTTGATCAATGACATCTGGGCAAAATTCATAAATGTCTTGGCAAAACGCATCGAGATCATTGGGTAAAGATTGAAAGCGTAAATCAATCGTATCTTTACTAACACGGGCGATTGAAAAATGACATTGTTGATTCCATTCCTCTAGCTTTTTAATAATATCTTCTGTTGTCAGATCATAGTTAATCCCATCGGTCTGGGCTTCTCGGATTTTAAGTAATGCTGCTGACAGTTCCATTTTAATTTTTTCTTTCGTATCAACGATGAACAGAGAACAACGAAACTAATAACAAAAAATAAGAGTGAGAATTCTTTAATTAAGGAATGATAACATTTAACGCTTGGGGAACAACTTCAAATTTAGCAGGCGTTTCCGCAGTAATTTCGCCATCCGTATTAATGGAACGAGTTTTTTTCGTTTCAATCAAAAATTCTTGTCCTTCTAACAATCGAACTTTTTTAGCAGGATAGCGTCCTAACCATAAGCTAGGAAGTAATTTAATCATTTCCCACCAATGTCGAATTTCTAAACTATATAAATCGAGGCGTTGATCATGAATTTTGGCATCGTGAACAATCGTCATTCCTCCCCCATAATGACGACCATTTCCAATTGCAATTTGAACTGTTTTTACGGTAATCACCTCTCCTTTGTGATGAATTTTTGCTGTAAAAGGACGAGATTTCCATAAGACTTTTATAGCAGTAACCGCATACGCCAACACTCCCCAACGCCGTTTCGCTTGCTTGGTCAGTTGATTGGTAATATCAACACTTAAGCCTAAACTTGCGACATTAAAAAAATATTGTTCATTGACCTTACCTAAATCAATTGCTTGGTGTTTTCCTCTGGCAATGACGTGACACGCTTCAGCAAGAGTTGCGGGAATATCTAACGTGCGGGCTAAATCATTAGCAGTTCCTAATGGTAAAATACCTAATGGTAATTTCGTTTCCACAATGCCCGAAATTGCTGCGTTGAGTGTCCCATCACCACCGCCAATAATCACTAAGTTTACATGATCTTTATACTGGCGGATTAACTCAGGAATTTGATGAGGATGTTCACTGCTTTTTTGCAGCAAATTAATTCCCATCGCTTCGAGGTGATATTTAATAATGGGAAGGCTTTTTTTTCCTTGACGAGAATGAGGATTAACTAATAGCAAAGCAGAAGACATAAACAATCAGTAGTAAGGAATAATGAATCAACAAAGAATTTTAATTTGGTATCGTAATGATTTAAGGGTACATGATCATGAACCGCTATTTCGGGCAACGGAAACTCAGGGACAAATTATTCCGTTTTATTGTTTTGATATAAGAGAGTTTAGATATACTGAATTTGGCTTTCCGAAAACGGGAAGTTTTCGCACTCAGTTTTTACTAGAAAGTGTTGCTAACTTGCGAGATAACTTACAAAAGCGAGGGAGTAACTTAATTATACGGGTCGGTAATCCAAATTTAATCATTCCAGAGTTGGTCACAACATTAAACCTTACAGATATTTTCTATTACGCTGAAGTTACTGCAGAAGAAATTAGGGTTGAAAAAACATTAAAAAAACAACTGGAATCACAGGGTATCAAGTTAACATCTTATTGGGGAGCAACGCTTCATCATCTGGATGATTTACCTATTGCAATTGATGATTTACCTGATGTTTTTACTCAATATCGCAAGCAGGTTGAAAACAGATCTGAGATTCGTTCTTGCTTTCCCACGCCGGAAAAGCTACCTACTTTACCTTCCGAAATAACAATCGGTCATTTACCGACTGTAGAAGAACTCGGTGTGAATTGGGTATCTCCTGATGTAAGAGGCGTTTTAAAGTTTGTTGGCGGTGAAAGTGCAGGAGTTTCCCGATTAAGAGATTATATTTGGGATAAAGATTGTCTGAAAGTTTATAAAAAAACCCGTAATGGAATGCTAGGGGCAAATTATTCTTCTAAGTTTTCTCCTTGGTTGGCGCGGGGATGTTTATCGCCTCGTTATGTTTATGAAGAGGTGCAAACCTACGAAGAAACTCGAATCAAAAATGATTCAACCTATTGGTTAATTTTTGAGTTGATGTGGCGTGACTATTTCCGCTTTGTTTGCTTAAAATATGGCAATGCTGTATTTTATCAAACAGGTTTACAGGGAGTAAAAATTCCTTGGAAAAAAGATTGGAAACAGTTTCAGCTTTGGCAAGACGGAAAAACAGGATATCCTTTAGTGGATGCCAATATGCGGGAAATTGCGACAACTGGCTTTATGTCAAACCGAGGTCGTCAAAATGTGGCGAGTTTTTTAACTAAAAATTTAGGAATTGATTGGCGTATGGGTGCAGAATGGTTTGAATCGCTCTTAATTGATTATGATGTATGTAGTAACTGGGGGAACTGGAACTATACGGCAGGCATCGGAAATGATGCAAGAGAGTTTCGCTATTTTAATATCCCGAAGCAGTCTAAAAATTATGATCCCAAGGGGGATTATTTACGACATTGGCTGCCTGAATT
This sequence comes from Halothece sp. Uz-M2-17, assembly GCA_031580825.1. Taxonomy (GTDB): domain Bacteria; phylum Cyanobacteriota; class Cyanobacteriia; order Cyanobacteriales; family Rubidibacteraceae; genus Halothece. The sequence continues at coordinate 1,338 of JAVLCL010000078.1, read as the reverse complement.
AAAAGCAGTGCCTGGAGATTTAATTCATGAACCGTGGAAACTCTCATCTCATCAGCAAACGGAATATGGGGTTACACTCGGTGTGGATTATCCTCGACCCATTGTTGATTTTATGAAGTCAATTCGAGCCAATCAGGCGTTAATGAAATAGGAGTTTTAAATCCGGAAAAATTAATATAAAGTAAAAATCATGAATCATTACCCATCCTTACTAATTATTGATGATGAACCAAATAATTTTGATGTCATTGAGGCTCTATTAGAGGGCGAAAATTATAAACTTTATTATGCAGCGAATGCTTCTCGTGCGCTGCGGTGGCTGGAAAAAAATTCAGTTGATGTCATTTTGCTAGATGTGATGATGCCAGAAATTGATGGGATTACATTTTGTTCTTATTTGAAGAATAATCCTGATTATCAATATATTCCGATCATCATGGTCACTGCATTAACGGGAAAAGAAGATTTAGCGCGTTGTTTAGAAGCGGGGGCGGATGATTTTATTAGTAAGCCTTTAAATTGGATTGAATTACGATCGCGCTTACATT
>JAVLCL010000078.1:0-780 GCA_031580825.1 Halothece sp. Uz-M2-17 | reverse complement strand
AATATGATCATCTGCAGTTATTATTACAACGCCGTGAAGAAATGGCGGAAATTATTGTTCATGATTTACAAAATCCAGTCACAAGCATTGTTTTATCTTGTGAAATGCTCAGGTTAACAGAATTAGATCCCAGACAAAATAAGAAAGTTGAACAAATTAGTGTTGCTGGGAAGCGGTTAGAAGAACAAATTCAAACCTTACTGACGATGGCAAAGTTAGAAACAGGGCGTTTAGTTTTGAATCCCACTTCCACTGCACTGAAACCTTTTTTAGAAAAACTCATTCAAGATTTCAGCGCGATCGCGTCAGCTAAATCAATTACCATCACTCCCCAATTAAAAGCAGAAGACGACTTAGCAGCGATTGATTCCCATTTATTTTCACGAATTATTAATAATCTTTTATCCAATGCCCTAAAATATTCCCCGAGAGGTAAAGAGATTAAAGTCAAACTTTTAGATACACCCCAACAAGTTATTTTGCAAGTGATCGACCAAGGAAAAGGCGTTAGTGATTCTTTTAAGCAGAAAATATTTAAGAAATACGAAACCGGAGTACAGCATAGTGATGTTAACCAAACTGGGTTAGGGCTAGCTTTTTGTCAAATGGCAGTTCTCGCCCATGGTGGTAATATTTATGTTGAAGATAATCAACCGCAAGGGGCAATTTTTACAATTGAGATTCCTCGATCAGTTGTTTCTCAATCTGATTCAGTAAGTAGCGTAAACGAATAGGTTTCACTAAATAATAACTGGCTTCAAATGAGCAGGGTTTTTCTCC
>JAVLCL010000077.1:0-9848 GCA_031580825.1 Halothece sp. Uz-M2-17 | reverse complement strand
GAACTTACCCCAGCACCAGCACCAATAGAACCAGTATTTCCTTCGACGACTTCAAAATTTAAGACAACTTTACGGGGATCTTCACCTGGGGTAAAAGACAAACTGGCATCTTCAAAAATGCCTAAACCAAAAATCCGTTCTAAGTCAGCGCGAGCGGTGTCTCGTTGGAAAACATCGCCTTGGGATAATTCGACTTCTCGGGTGACAATAAAGTCTCGGGTGCGTCCTTCAATTTCATTGCCTTCTTCATCAAAGATTTTAACTTGAATTTCTTCAATCACACCTTCGGCAACTGTCAGTGTCACTACCCCATCCGGAGAAACCTCTGGCGAACCGACGACTTGCGCTAAGTCATAGCCGTTTTCTTGATACCACTGATTGAGTTCTTCAATATTGGCTTGCAATTCTTGTAAGTTGAGAATTTCCCCATACTGTTCGCTGAAAATGTCATTGACTATAGATTCCGGTAAGACCCGAGTTTCGACTTCTTCGGGAACAGTATTTACTTGTACCTGTTCTAAAACAGGGTTCGGTTCAACGACAAAGGTGACTCTTACCCCAAGGGGGGTATCTTCAGGAACAACTCTCACATTGCGAAAGAAACCGGTGGCAAAAATGGCGTTGACATCTTCTTGCAATTGCGATCGCGTGGTTAACCGTCCAGGCTGGACACCTGTTGCCTCAAAGACAACATCTTCTAAACGTCCTTCTACCCCTTCGACATCAACTTCCACAATTAACACTTGGGGTTCTTCGGCTTCAGTGGGAGAGGAATCATCGGGAGTGAGTGAGGGGTCAAAATTATTATTTTGAGTGAGATTTTGAGGTTTGACTTCCCTGATAGGGGCTGCTTCTGGGGTAGAGGAAGACTCAATGGGATGATCAGAACTGAGATTTTCAGATGTAACTTCCGTTACCGTTTGAGCCACGGCTCCTTCTTCCGAACTGATGACAGAGCAAAAAAGAGCCGTTGCTAAAACCGGAGATAAGCGAGAGATTTTGATCGTTTTTAACACTTCTACACACCACATTTACGATTAGTTAGTTGCTATATATAGCGTTTCCTAGTCTGTTGAGGTACAAAGCGAGTCGGTGGATGTTCATGGTTTATTAGACTGTCGAACGGTCAAAGAACGAAGAACCAAAAGTTAGAATGTACCTCATGAGAGTGAAAACTGCTCTATTTATTGTTTATTCACTATGAGTTGTCAATTCAATTTGTGACAATATTCGCGTTTGCACTTCCTGATAAGCGGTTTCTACATTGCCTAAATCTTTCCGAAAACGGTCTTTGTCGAGGACTCGCGCTTGGGGATCATCATTTTGAGCTTGATCCCAAAGACGACAGGTATCAGGACTAATTTCGTCAGCCAGGAGTAAATTTTGCTCTGCGTCTAAGCCAAATTCTAATTTGAAATCCACGAGAGTAATCTGACAATCTCCAAAAAAGGTTTTCAGATAAGTATTAATGGCAAGTGCCTTACTTTGCAGTTGTTCTAGTTGGTTGAGACTGGCAAGATTGAGAATTAAAACGCGATCGCGCGTCAGGAGAGGATCGCCTAATTGATCTTTTTTGTAATAAAATTCAACTAGAGGAAAAGGTAATATCGTTCCTTCTTCTAATCCCGTTTGTCGGCACAGACTCCCCGCAGCAATATTGCGCACCACGACTTCTAACGGTAAAATAGTGACCGCTTTCACTTTCATTTCGTTTGGGGAAACTTGATTAAGATAGTGGGTAGCAATCCCTTGCGCTTCTAAAAGTTGAAACAATGCACTACTGATTCGACAATTGATTGCGCCTTTTTGCGCGATCGTGCCTTTTTTCTGGGCATTAAAGGCTGTTGCATCGTCTTTGAAGTGGGTCAACAAGATTTGGGGGTCATCCGTTGGATAGATGATTTTTGCTTTTCCTTCGTATAGTTTTTCCATTTGGAAAATTTACTTTATCGTTAGGGGTAAACCGTTAATTATTTGAGTAATCGTTAATAGTATGCCAGAATCTAACCCCAGTAAAGATGAATTCCTTTACCCTCATTATCCTTATCGTGGAGAAGCACAACCGAAGAAAATTGTCTTTAATGCCAATTTACAAGAGTTTGCGCAAAGGGTGAACTACATTTGTAACCTAGAAACAGGTGGTAAAATTAGCTCCGACGAAGCCTATCGTCAAATTAAAGAATTATGGAAAGAGTTAAAATCTTCTCGCAAGGGACTGGAAATGGATCAAGACAATAATGAAAGTTGAGACATCGCTAACCTCTTTATCCGGATGCAATGATGATTGAGCATGAGTGACCCTGTATTGTGGCTGGCGTTATCCCTATTTCTCGTTGCGATTAGCCTAACCGCAGTGCTAGTCGCAGCGTTTCCTGCATTTTTAGAATTGGCGCGAGTGGCTCGCAGTGCTGAAAAATTTTTTGATACCCTAGAAAAAGAATTGCCAGCAACTTTAGAAGCGATTCGTCTAACTGGCGAAGAATTAACCGAACTCACCAATGAAGTGAATAGTGGGGTTAAAAGTGCCTCCCAAGTTGCCAAACAGCTTGATCGCAGTGTGACGACTGCCAAAAATCAAGCCCAAGGAGTAAAAAAACAAACCCGAGGTTTTATTACTGGGGTGAGAGTGGCGTGGAAAACTTGGCGCGGAAACCAGTAGCCAGTTAAGCGTGAAGATTAACTCTTCCCTTGCCAAACTGACAATTGAACTTTTTTAGCAAGCCCTAATTAATCAAACCTTCCTCTTCTAGGTCTTCAATCATTTGTAAACCGCGAGGATCACCAAGTTTCAACAGAGAGGCTTTCGCATCTTCTTTTACGCCAAAGTCTTCATCTTCGACATAAGTTTCAATTAAGGCATCCACAGCCGTTGCATAAACCACATTCGAGGGTAATTCTGCACAAAGTTGACCCAGTGTCCAGGCGCAATTACTGCGCACCGCAGGAATGCTATCTTTTCTTAAGCCCTCAATAATGGGAGGAATGGCTGGGATAATGTCTTCGTAATTGAGTTTTCCTACATGAGTTAAGGCACTCGCTGCCCAAAGTCGGACGGCAGAAATATCAGTGGCTAAGGCGTGGAGGAGAGGGGGAATCGAACGCCGATCGCGCGAGTTTCCTAACGCCCACACTAACCCCTTCCGCACATAGCCATTCCAGTCTGTTGCTAGCTGGTTAATTAAAGGCACAATTGCATCCGGATGAGGGTTGCGTCCTAAGGCATAGGCTGCACTAACCCGCACTAATGGACACACATCTTGGAGAAGAGTAATTAAAGCGGGAACAGCGCGATCGTCTTCTAACTGACAAAAGGCACGGGCAGCAAGCATCCGTTGCGTTGGTTCATCAGAGGTTAACAACGGCAACATTTCCTCTGGATCAAGAGGAACCGCTTCTTCTTCCACCGACTCCATTTGATCCAAAGGGCTTTCTTCTGAAAAATCAGCGTCTGTATCTAGTAGGGTGAGGTCGTCTTCGTCATACATACTTGTTAAATTAACATAGTGCTTAAGGGGGTGCAACGCCCTTCTCAATTAGGCTTGGAATTGTTCGCGAATGCGTTCAATACGACGGCGGTTTACCCCTAAATCTGATTCTCCCACACGAGATGCTGAACGAACATGAATTAGATTTTCTTGAGGGTCTAAATAAAATTCTACATCGTCCACAAATCCCATAATCCGACTGGTATATTGAGCATATAAGTAATTAGAAGTTGCTTTGATAATTGCAGCGTTATCTGTTTCTTGAATAATTGTTTTCAGTTGCTTCAAGGCTTCTTTTCGGGAAGAATCATAGGTTAGAGGTTCGACTTTATGGGTCACATCTTTGCTTTGGCTTGATACACAATTAGGGGTTTGCGGACAGTTCGCTAAACTCCCTTGTTTTACGCCTAAATTTTTAGGTTGTTCCCCGGAGAAGGAAAAAATACTGGCAATCTCGATAGAATTGGTTGCCAAGCTAACATTTGGAGATCCAAAAAATACACTAAAAAATATTATTAAGATCAACGTAAGGGGTTTAAATAACTTAAGAATCATCACGCTAAAAGATAAGGGACTGCTTTTATTTTAATGGGCAGAGCGAAATAGTAACCACCCACCGATTCCAAAGCCTAAAAAGTTAGGAATCCATGCTGCCATAAACGGAGATAAAATTCCCACTTGCCCGATCGCGCCGGAAATAAATGCCAGTAGATAATAGCCAAAAATAATTAAAATACTAATGCCGAAACTGGTTCCGCGACCGGTTTGTTGGGGTTTGGTTCCTAAAGCAGCACCCACTAACCCAAAGACTAAGCAGACAAAAGGAAAAGAGACTTTTTGTTGAATCCGCACCTTTAACTCTCTGAGTTTATCATCATCGCTGGTGGCGCGAACCAAATCTAAATATTCCAAAGATTGCGCTAAATTCATTTCTCCATAGTCGCGCGATCGTTGCGTTAAGTCTAGCGGTGTTTTCGGTAAATTTAAAACTTTATGCTCAAATTGAACCACATTATTATAAGACGTATCAGGCGCAATCACATAACTGGTTCCATTATAAAAATCCCATTTATTGAGCTTCGGATTCCAAGTTGCAGACTCCGCATTAATAATTTGACTAATATTTTCTCGGGTGCGATCAATTACAGTTAATCCTCGCATTTCTTCGCCATTAAATTGTTCTGCATAAAACAACCGAACAAGGATTTCTCGTTCTTCACCATTGGGTTGTTCTACATCATCATAATCAGTGTAGAGGATATTTTTTTGGCGAAAGGGTGGTTTTTCTCCTTTTAAAGCCCGTTCTAGAGTAATTCTGGCTTGATAACTTGCCGTGGGAACCAGAGATTCGTTGAAAGCAAAGGTCATTCCTGTGACGAAGAAACTCATGATTAAAGCCGGAATCACTAACCGATAGACGCTGACTCCAACACTGCGTAAGGCAATGATTTCACTATCACTAGAAAGACGACTGTAGGTCATGAGTGTTGCCAGTAGGGTGGACATAGGAAACGCTAAAACCACAAATTCTGGCATTCGGAACAGAAAGACTCGCAGCGCGATCGCGATCGATAACCCAGACTCGGCTACTTCTCGCACCAACTCAAAAACCGTTCCCACCGAGAGTCCAATGGAGGCAAAAGCCCCCACCCCAAATAAAAAGGGAAGGATCAGTTCTCGACTTAAATAACGGTCTAAAACAGGAATTGTGATCGGTTGAATCTTAAACATTAGTGATTAGTCATTGGTCATTGGTCATTGGCCATTGGTTCACCGCCTCTCCCCCTCTCCTAATCTTATCGAGAAAGCAAAACTTCTGACTAAAAAATGATGCTTCTCCTCACGTCATTTTTACCGATGAAGTAACACGGCTGATTGCAAAATGATTCATTCATGTGATGTCAGTAACCATTGCCAGTTTTGACTATAGGGATGCACTTTTTTCGTAAGTTGTTGATTGTGGATTAAAAGTCGTCCCTCATTTGCCCATTGAAAAATTGACCCTTCTAGATTCCAAACTTGATTATATCCTAGAGTCTGTAACTGTTCAGCAAGGCGAGAGGAACGATAACCCACGGAACAATAAGCAACAATCGTTTTTTTAGGATTTAGCGTCGCTTTTGCTGTTTCTAGATCTGGAATATGTTTTGCCTGAGGAAGATGACTAACCCGAAACTCTTCTGCTTGACGAGTATCAATTAACTGGATATCTCTTGGATGATTTTCTAACCACTGGGCAAGGGTTTTTGTCTTCAAGTGTTTAACATTGGGGAAATCACGACGGATTTTATACTTCAAAAAAAGCCACGCTATACTGCGAACAGGGATCAGTAAAATATCTAATTTCATGATTGATTATTCAATTTGGGATCAACTCTTAAAAGAATACGTTAATTCCAATGGACAAGTTGACTATAAACGTTGGCAATTAGAAGCGGAAATAGACCTAAAGCAATGGTTAAATTCTATCTCTGATGTTGAGATAAAACAACTCACAAATGAAGAATATTTTACCCTCTTGATTAATCTTTATAATGCGCTTGTAATTGCAGAAATTTTAAAGCAATATCCGTTACCGTCCATTCTTCCTAGTTTTCTTGGCATTCCGAACTGGTTTGCTTTTTTCCAATTTTTCACAAGATCAGTTTACACTTGGCATCATCAACAATTGAGTCTGAATGATATCGAGCATAAAAGGCTCCGACAACAATGGCAAGACCCTCGGATTCATTTTGCTCTTGTTTGTGGGGCAAAAGGATGTCCACTCTTGCGGAATGAAGCCTATCAACCCACTCAAATCAACGCTCAACTGACAGCAGATGCCAACCGTTTTATCAATAATCCTGATAAGGTGAGATTTGATCCTGAACAAAGTTTACTTCAGTGCAGTAAGATTTTTCAATGGTATGAAAACGATTTTCTCCAAGTTACTGCATCAATTCCTGACTATATTAATCAATATCGCTCTATAAAATTGGAAACACCGATTACAATCAAGTATCTTCCCTATAACTGGGATTTAAATGATTAGATGAGAAATGTTTACACTCAACCCTTGACTGGCATCCCAAATGTTTAAAATATAAGACACATCATCAACAAGTTGAGATGGATTTGTTATGGTCTATACATTTGATATTATTGGTGTTACTCCCATCACACAATTTATTCAGTTTCAACACCAATTTTCCCGCAAACCCAATCGTAGCAAAACGTATCTTGGTAGTTATGATTGTTCTTTAGATGGCTTGATTCAGGCAACAAAAATGATTCCTCATAAGCCTGATTGGGATTGGGATGAGGTGCTAGCAGAGATTATCAATTTCTGGCTTCAATCTGAAGAACGAATTGAACACTGGAAACAAGAATTAGCAACTGTCAGAGAGGAGAGTTTGTTAGTGGGGCGAGTTGCTAATTCCGATTCTCTACGGCAAGAATTTGAATCCTTATGGGAACCGTAAACTTGATTTTTTAACAATTGAGATCGACCTGACCTCTGCTGTTGTGAGATCAGTTTAGCAAGCGTGAGTCAGGTCAATCTAGAGAAATAGACACTTCTTGGTAGCTATGGCTGAAAGTGGGGAGTTGTATTTGTTCCACAAGAGGGGTACAACCCAGCCAATGGCGAGCGCGATCAGCAAATTGGCTGGGGTCACCACTCACACAAAAGCGAGTTGGAATAGGGGGATCGAGGTTTTTCAAGCCCATCAATTCTAATTCCTGTTCTGTTGCGGTCACTACATGGTGAGCAGGATCAATAAATTGAATCTGGCTTCCTAGAATATCCCCTAAGACTGGCGCCAGATAGGGATAATGGGTGCAGCCATAAATCAGAGTGTCAATTTGTTTTTCTTCTAGTGGCGCTAAGTAAGTTTGAGCAATTTCTCGCACATAGGGATCATTGAGGCGGTTTTGCTCAATGAGAGGAACAAATTCTGGACAACTGACTTGCCACACTTTTGCTGTATGATCAATTTCGAGAATAGCTTGCCGATAAGCATTACTGGTGGCTGTGGCTGGGGTCGCAATGACACCAATGCGCCTGCCCACACTCACCGCAGCCCGTGCTCCTGGGAGAATAACTCCCAAAATGGGAAGATTAAACTCAGAGCGGACTGTTTCGAGAGCGAGGGCGGAGGAGGTGTTACACGCCATAACAACCATTTTCACCCCTTGGGCAGTCATCCAATACAAAATTTCACGACAAAATTGTACAATTTCATCGTGAGAACGACTGCCATAAGGAAGACGAGCGGTATCAGCAAAGTAAAGGAGGGATTCTTGGGGAAGTTGTCGATACAGTTCTCGTAAAACCGTTAGACCTCCTAAGCCACTGTCAAAGACACCAATGGGATGTTGAGGAAGGGTTGGCGGTGGGGAAGGTTGATGATTAAACAAATTAATTCCCTGTGACACATTCATGGATTGTTTAGCAATGGGTTGTCAAGCGTTTATCGAGTTTGGCGAACATATTGCAAGATCCCGTCGGCGATCGCGTCAGCCATTCGTTTACGGAAATTGGGATCGGCTAGGCGAGGCGCGTCTTCTCGTCCCGTGACAAATCCCACTTCCACTAATACCGCAGGCATGGCAGAATTACGTAAGACATAGAAATTTGCCTTTTTTACCCCGCGATCGCGCATATCAATTTTACTGAGGATACTCCGTTGAATCGCCTGCGCTAAAGCACGACCATTGGCATAATAAAAGGTTTCTGTGCCATTGACATCAGGGCGACTCATACTAATGGCATTGGCATGAATACTAATAAACAAATCAGCATCCGCACGGTTTGCCATTTCCGTCCGTCCTCCTAAGCTAATAAAGCGGTCATCCCACCGTGTCATTTTCACTTGTAAGCCATTGCTTTCTAAGGTTTTACGAACATGATGGGATATGGGGAGAACGACATTTTTTTCTTGCAAACCACCAATACCGACCGCACCGGGATCTTTACCGCCATGTCCTGGATCTAAGACGACGAGTAAATCATCTTGATTGTTTCCACTGGGAACAGGTGAGGCAGGTTGGGGAGGGGCGGGCTTAGGTTGAGGAACATAAATGGTTTGCTGTTGGGGGCGACCATGATTCAGGTTCGGTAAATTACGAGCGGTGGATTGTCGCAATTGACGCAGCGCGATCGCGAGTGTGGTTTCACTGGGTTGATTCAATTGCTGCTGAATCTGAACGCCCGGTGACGATTGCACTTGAACAACCACTGTTTCTTCGTCTTGCTGACGCACCCGAATTTGAGAAACAGGGCTATTGCGAGTTAACTGAGGTCCCTGAACGGGATCAGCAAGTTCTGCATTGGGAATGGTGATTTCATAAACGCCACTGACCTGATTCCAGTTGCCGGTTCCAGTAATAGGCTGATTCGCCCGTACCAATAACTGATTATCAATTAAATCCACTGCTTGGACAACAGTGGTCTGAGATTGTTCTTGATCATTCGTCAGTGATGCTGGGATGGGGGGAGTCGAGAGATTATTACGCACTTTTCCCATCCCCCCTTCCGGTAAAAACACTAATCCCCCCTTACTGGTCAAAGTTGGAAAGGCTTGCCAATTGGGGCTTTCTGGATTGACATGAAGGGTCACTTCTGCCATATTATTCCCCTTGGATTGAAACTCAGCATGACTAATTCCATAATCACCAACAGGGAGAACTGGAGGGAGTGCCGAAGGGAGTTGTCCTTGGGGAATACGAAAAGAAATTTCTTTTTTATCGTCGCTCCGTTCGACTTGAATGGGTTGACTGGGTGTATTATCCAAACGCAGTAATAAACCGCTCCGCGTCACCTGAAAGTCAGGATGATGGGTCGCGTCTTGCGGATTACTGCGAGTTTGACCCACCTCTAATAAGGGAGAGGGATTCCCCTGGCGGGGTGAGCGACGGTTTGCTGAAGCAGTTTTCATGCTGCTGCTGGTCGCCCGTTGGGCTTGGGGTAACTCCACCGACCAGCGTTGGGGACGTTCTTCCCGGATTTTGACTTTTTCAGGGTCTAAGGTATAACCAGGTGCTAATTCCACCACAAGACGGGTGGTTGCCTGATTAAACTGACCCACTCGAACTTCTTGAACTGCCCCACCCACCGCTTGATTGACCAAGGAATGACCCAGAACCGTATCGGGTAAGTCAATGACGACCCGAGTCGGATTAAAAATCAATTGTGCTCGCGGTTGAACTCTCTCCTCTGTTTGAAACAGAAGACGGTTGTTGTTTTCATTAAACCGCCAAAAGGTGAGCTTTCCTGCATAAGCGGGGGTTGCTGTCAGTGCAGTTGCCACTAAAGAACCGATTAATATTGAGGCTTGTTTCACCACTCCTACTCCTCACACGCGCGATCGCGCCTTAAATTAA
>JAVLCL010000076.1:0-9876 GCA_031580825.1 Halothece sp. Uz-M2-17 | reverse complement strand
GAAACGAACTAATGGTAAAAATGGATGCGCGTGAGCTTTTAAATCGTTATACCAAAGGTGACAAAAACTTTAGTAATCAAACGTTAGTCGGTATTGATTTATCTGGAACTGACTTAATTGGTATTAATCTGTCTCACTCAAATTTAGAAGGGAGTAATTTGGCGTTTGCATTTTTCAACGAAGCGAATTTCACACGTTGCAATTTGGTGAGAGCCAAGCTCAGTGGTATTAATTTAAGCCAAGCCAATCTTCGCTTTGCAAATCTTCATGATAGTGACTTTCATGGGGCAATTCTTCATCGTACTAATTTAGTTGATGCAAATTTGACCTTAGCCTCACTTCTAGATAGTAATTTAATGGAAGCCAATTTATCTGGTGCTGATTTATCTGGTGCTGATTTATCTGGTGTTTGTTTACTAGGAGCGATTTTTATTAGCTCAGAGCAACGAGGCAGTCGTAAGAGTAGTACAAAACTGAAGCGAACGAATTTACGTCGTGCTGATCTAGAAAGTTTATATCTTGATGAACTTGACTTTACTCAAGCTAATTTAACCGAAGCCAATTTGGTACGAGCAACTCTCACGAAATCAATTTTACAAGGTGCAGATTTAAGTGAAGCGAATTTATTTAATGCAGATTTGAGTAAAGCCAATTTGAAAGGAGCCAATTTGAGAGGAGCGAATTTAATTCGAGCAAATTTGGAACGAGCAGACTTAAGTGGAGCAGATTTAAGAGGGGCTTATCTGAATGAAGCAAAAATGTTCGAGGCAAATTTAGATAATGTTAATTTATCACAAGCAAATTTACAGCAAGCAAGAATGATTCGGGCTAGCTTTAAACACGCTAACTTTAGCAATGGCAATTTAACGGAAGCAAATCTAAGGCAAGCAGATTTAGCACGAGCCAACCTCACTAATGCCAACTTGCATAATGCTGATTTAACTGGTGCTGACCTTAATAGTACCAATTGGACAAATGTCAATTTGGAGGGAGTGATTCTTCCTGATGGTATGACTCCTTAGATCATTGATCGGTTGATCGGTATCGTGATCTTAATTGCGGTTACGGGTACAAATGGTAACAAAATAATATCCATTGGCAGCATAATTTGGTTTTCCCACACATGAATGTAGAGATGTTCCATGGAACATCTCTACACAGGGTATCAGTTTTATGACAATCGGTTCGGTATTGGGATTACCACCATACAAATGTATCGGCAATTCAATCAAAGGAACCGCGCTATTTATTCAATCCCTTCAATGCGGTCTTCTGCCTCCTGATACAATTCGCGCAGGCGATCGAGGTTTTCTTCGCTGGTTTCCCAATAACCGCGTCCGTTGGCTTCTAAAAGCGTTGTAACCATCCGACGGAAGGAATTGGGGTTCAGGTTGAGAAGACGTTCCTGCATTTCCTTATCTTTAATGAAGGTTTCATTGGTGTCTTCATACACCCAGTTATCCACTGCGCCAGCCGTTGCACTCCAGCCCATGGTATTGACCAGACGCTTGGATAATTCGCGCACCCCTTCATAACCATGACTCAGCATCCCTTCATACCATTTTGGGTTTAGCATTTTGGTTCGGGCATCTAAGCGCACTGTTTCAGAGAGACTGCGGACTTGAGCATTTGCCGTTGTGGTATCAGCGATATAAGCAGCAGGTTGTTTACCATCTTCGCGGAGACTGCTAACCACTTTTGTCGGGTCAGAATCGAAATAGTGGGAAACATCGCTGAGACTGATTTCGGAAGAGTCTAAGTTTTGATAAGTGACATCAGCAGTTTTCAGTGCCGACTCAAAAATCTTGCGGTTTTCCTGCATAATGCCGGGGTTATCGGCATCAAAGGCAAAGGATTTCCGATTGAGATACATATCTCGTAACTCAGACTCGTCTTCCCAAGAACTGTTTTCTACCGCTAAGTTGACGTTAGACGCATACGATCCAGACGCATTCGAGAAGATGCGGGTTGCTGCTTGACGGAGGTTAACGCCATTTTCTTCCGCTTGCTGCATGGCGTGTTTGCGGACAAAGTTCATTTCTGGGGGTTCATCCGCTTCTGCTGCCATTTTTACCCCTTGGTCTAACAATGCCATTTGGTTAATGAACAGGTCGCGGAAGACACCAGAACAGTTCACCACAACATCAATACGGGGACGACCGAGTTCTTCTAAAGGCATCAGTTCCAGTTTGTTAATGCGTCCGAGAGAGTCAGGAACGGGTTTAACCCCGATTAGGCAGAGAATTTGCGCGAGAGATTCCCCGTAGGTTTTGATATTATCGGTTCCCCAAAGGACAGAGGCAATAGTTTCCGGGAGTTCACCACCATTTTCCGCACGGTGACGGTCTAAGAGGCGATCCACAACCACCTTCGCGGATTGGACGGCTGCTGCGGTGGGAATGGACTGCGGATCAAGAGCGTGGATATTTTTCCCTGTCGGCAGGACATTAGGATTACGAATAGGGTCACCACCGGGTCCGGGCATGATATATTCCCCTTCTAGACCGCGCAAGAGTCCACCGAGTTCGTTATCGGCAACCACTTGTTCTAAGCAGAATTCCAGATATTCAAACAAGGGCTTCATTTTCTCGCGATCCACCTTGGTATAGCCGAGATTGTGCAGGGCTTGTACCCAAGGTTCTTTTTTGCCCATGTTGAAGAAGTTCAGTTTAGAAACTTGTGAGACTCGTCCGTTGGCATCGGCTTGGGCGTGAACGAGTGCTGCAACGGCATCTTGAACGGCGCTATTGATTTCTTGCAACAGTTGGACATCAGCTAAAACGCCTTTGTCGTTGTTGCGGTACACTTCATCGAGATCCCGTCCAATACTTTCGGCGATGGTGCGGGGTAAGCCTTGAATTTCTTCCTCTTCGCGATCGAGCGAGGCAATATTAACTAAAGTCGCAATCGCTTCTTCTGCGCTTGGGGGTTGTCCAATGACGTGCAAGCCACAGGGCAACAGACGAGAAGAAATTTCCATCAGTTGCTTATACAGCAAGCCCACTAGCGTATCCCGTTCTTCGGGAGTCATTTCGCTAGCGTCTTTGTCAGGGATATCGACATCTTTATCCAGATTGACGATCCGCGCCTGATCCATAATCGTATTCACAATTTGGATCGCGCGACCATTATCTTTCAGATTTTGATAGGACCCGATCAAGTCTTGCAGTTCTTGCAATCCTTTGTACAGTCCTGCATTTTCGGCAGGTGGCGTGAGGTAAGAAATGGTTTCGGCATAACTGCGCCGTTTCGCGATCGTTGCCTCACTGGGGTTATTCGCTGCGTAGTAGTAGAGATTCGGAATGCTGCCAATGAGACTATCGGGATAGCAATCTCCAGACATTCCCATTTGTTTTCCGGGCATAAACTCCAGAGAACCGTGAGTTCCGAAGTGTAATACGGCATCGGCACCCCAAACTTTTTCTAAGTAGGTGTAGTACGCAGCAAAACCGTGGTGGGGAGAGGCAGAACGGGAGAAGAGGAGACGCATCGGGTCGCCTTCATAGCCAAAGGTGGGTTGTACACCAATAAAGACGTTGCCGAAGTGTTTCCCGTAAATGAGGAGGTTCTCACCATCACTATTGAGTTCTCCCGGTGGCGGACCCCAGTTTTCATGAAGATTTTCGGAGTAAGGAGTCAGTCGTTCGTATTCCGGAACGGACATCCGATAAGCAATGTTTAACTCAGGGCTGGCATACTGGGCTTGGGCATCATGCAATACCAGTTCCATGAGTTCTTTCGGGGAGTCGGGTAACTCATCGACATCGTAGCCGTTCCCGCGGAGGGCTTGTAAAACTTCGTAAATGCTACCGAATACATCCAGATAAGCAGCGGTTCCGACATTGCCTTTATCGGGTGGAAAACTGAAGACCGTGATGGCAATTTTTTTATCGAGTTTGGGCTTGCTGCGCAAGGTTGCCCACTTCATCGCCCGTTTAGCAATGGTTTCGACCCGATCTTGCAGCGCGATCGCGCGACCGGTTGCGCCATCTCTACCAGAGAGAATAATCGGTTCAATTGCCCCATCCAATTCAGGAATGGCAATCTGTAACGCCACCTGCACGGGATGCAACCCTAACTCACTTTCTTCCCATTCTTCTGTGGTTTGGAAGACCAGCGGTAACGCCACCATATAAGGACGGTTGAGGCGTTTAAGGGAATCAATGGCTTTCGGGTGATCTTGTCGCGCTGGACCACCCACTAAAGCAAATCCGGTTAAAGAAACCACCGCATCCACGACAGGTAAGGGTTCAACCCCTTTTGTCGGCGTATCCCAGAAAAATTCATCCACCGGCTTCGAGAAATCGAGTCCGCCAGCAAAAATCGGAATCACTCTCGCGCCCATAGCTTCGAGTTCAGAAACCACAGCCACATAATGGGCATCATCCCCTGTAATTAAGTGAGTTCGCTGTAAAACCAAGCCAATGCAAGGGGTGAGCGGATCTTTCACATCATCTTTGATATCAGTTCGGCTGTTGTACCAACTGAGGTATTCTTTGACATCCTCAAACATTTTCGGGGCGAGGGGATGCCAAATTCCCATTTCAGGATAAACAACTGGGTCAGAATATTTAACTTCTTCGTCTTTATTTTCTGTTTTCAGAACATATTTATCCGTCAGCATCAGTAAGAAGTTCTCTAAGTTATCCTGAGAACCGCCTAGCCAATACTGAAAGGACAACATAAAGTTGCGAGCGTCTTGGGCTTTATCTAAAGGAAGGTATTTTAAAACTTTCGGTAAGGTTTGCAGGAGTTTTAACATTCCATCTTGGAATGACGCGCCCTGCTTTTCCTTCCGTTTTTTCATAAACTGCGCGATCGCGCTTTTACTTTGTCCCAACTGCGCCATCGAGAAGCTACCCAATTTATTTAGGCGCATCACTTGGGGCATAGAAGGAAAGACAATTGCTGCATCCAAGTTGTCCCGATGGGGTTCAACTGCAGCAACGACTTTATCTGCTAAATCTTCAATAAAAATTAAGGAACCAATAAACAAGTTGGCTTGAGCTACATCGCGCTTGAAGGCTTCGTAATTTTCCGGATCACGAAGTTCTTCGATTAAATAACCACTAATCTCAATCGCGACATTGGGGTTATTGGCATTAATCGAGCGGACTGATGCCGAGAGCGCGCTTTGGTACTGAGGCTCAAGCACGACATAGACCACCTTAACAAGAGAACGATCTCCAAGCGTATCCGGTTCAATGTGGCGAATGGTGGACTTGACGTGAGTGAACATTCACACTTTCTCCTTCGATGAGCAATGACTTCTTCGGACTGAATTCAGGTTCTACAAATGGGTTTTCTCACCCAAGTTTGCAGTCCCCACTTGTGTTTTGTATCAAAAAATTGCCACTCAGGACACGAATTTACCCCGATTCGACATAATTTGACAAAAAACCAGAGACATTTTGTAATATTTCTTGACATATTAAAAAGTATTGACTTTAAAAAATGTAAATTTATGTAAACTTAATTGCTTTATCTTGGTTTAAATTTTCTTTATTCTGAAGGCATCTCCCATGCTGCTTGATTAGGATCAAATTTGGTTATTGTGCCACCAACTTTGTCAAAGTGGGAGAAAATAGTAACTTCTTCCCTTTGTAAAGGGTGGTTTTCATAAACTGGGTTATAGAATTAAGGAGTAATCTTTTGACTTCAACAACTGCTTTTAATACAACACAATCAGAAGAAATCTTTAGCACAGCGAAGCAACTGATGCCCGGTGGTGTCAGTTCTCCCGTTCGCGCCTTTAGTTCTGTCGGTGGACAACCGATTGTTTTCGATAAAGTTAAAGGCTCTCGGGCTTGGGATGTTGACGGTAACGAATACATTGATTATGTCGGCACTTGGGGACCCGCAATTTGTGGTCACGCTCATCCAGAAGTGATCAAAGCTCTCCACGAAACTTTAGATAAAGGAACCAGCTTTGGTGCACCTTGTATCCAAGAAAATATCCTTGCGGAAATGGTCATTAATGCCGTACCTAGCATTGAAATGGTACGGTTTGTTAATTCAGGCACTGAGGCTTGTATGGCAACCTTACGCCTCATGCGAGCTTACACTGGACGAGATAAAGTGATTAAATTCCAAGGGTGCTATCACGGTAGCGGTGATATGTTCTTAGTACAAGCTGGATCGGGTGTTGCGACGCTTGGTTTACCCGATTCTCCCGGTGTACCTAAGTCAGCCACCAGTAATACCCTCGCTGCACCTTACAATGATCTCGAAGCGGTGAAAAAAATCTTTGCTGATAACCCCGGAGAAATTGCAGGAGTGATTTTAGAGCCAGTTGTCGGCAATTCTGGCTTTGTTGCTCCTGATGCTGGCTTTTTAGAAGGGTTACGAGAACTCACTTCTGATAACGGCGCACTTCTTGTTTTCGATGAAGTGATGACTGGTTTCCGGATTGCTTACGGTGGCGCACAAGAGAAATTCGGGGTTACGCCAGACTTAACCACTCTCGGTAAAATTATTGGTGGTGGTTTACCGGTCGGCGCTTATGGTGGACGGAAAGAAATCATGGAAGTGGTTGCACCCGCCGGTCCGATGTATCAAGCAGGAACCTTATCTGGAAATCCTCTTGCGATGACTGCAGGTATTAAAACCTTAGAACTCTTGCAGCGTCCTGGAGTTTACGAACAACTGGATCAAATGACCAAAAAGCTAACCAATGGCTTAAAAGAAATTGCTCACAAACATGGTCATCCTGCACAGATTAATCAAATTAGTGCAATGTTTGGGGTTTTCTTTACTGATCGCGAAGTCCATAGCTTTGAAGACGCTAAAACTTCTGATCTAGACAAATTCCGTCGCTATCATCGCGGTATGTTAGAACGGGGAATTTATTTAGCTCCTTCTCAGTTTGAGGCTGGGTTTACTTCTTTGGCTCATACCGAAGAAGATATTAATCAAACCTTAAAAGCTGCGGATGAAGTAATGGCTTCTCTATAAGCCTAGTCGAGGGTAGTCTTGTAGGGTGGGCAATGCCCATCCTACAGATCATTCATGGGTCAATATTTATAACAATGACCCGCTAATCATTCCCGCCAGTAAAATAAAGCCTAATCCTACATTTTGACGAAAAATCAGACCGTATAAGGTAGCTGGAATTTCTGGTTGGCGTAACCGGTAATATTGCCAAGCCCAACCGATAACGGCAACTCCCCAAGTGAACCAAAAAGTCAACTGAAGGTTAGTTTTGAAAGCAAGAACAGCTAATGCACCAGCACTTCCTAAGAAAAAGAGTCCTACAGCTTCTGGGGCGTATTGACCAAAAAAAAGCGCACTAGAGCGAATCCCAATTTTACGATCATCTTCGCGATCTGCCATGGCATAAACCGTATCAAAGCCCAACGTCCACAAAATCGTTGCTCCCCACAATAACCAAGTGTCTTGTCCGATACAAGCGGTAAGATTCCAGGGGACTTCTGATTGACCATCACAAGTAATTGCTGTCCAACTAATTAAAACGGCAAACCCCCAAGCAATAGAAAGCACCAATTGGGGAACGGGAAATACTCGCTTGGCTAAGGGATAACAGATAATCACAGGAACAGCAAGGACGCATAAAAAAAAGCTCACCTGATTGAGATAAAAGGCAAGTCCGGCAGCACAAGCAAAGGCAACAATCGCAACAATCATTCCCACTTTCACGGATAACTCACGGGATGCGAGGGGGCGAGTGCGAGTTCGTTCCACTTTGGGATCGAGATTGCGATCCCAGAGGTCATTGACAACACAACCCGCAGCGGATGTCGTCAAACTGCCTAAAATAATAATTGTCACTAATGGTAGGGGGGGGAATCCTTTCGCAGCGAGAAAAACCGCCCATAATGCAGGAACCATTAAGATTAATCGTCCCGTTGGTTTATCCCAACGCAAAAGTTTTATAATTGCTTGCCAAGTTGAGGGTTGTTGGTAGTCTTGCACCATAATCCAATAAACTATATTTGCTTGATTAACTGCTTTTCTTCTAGGTTATAGCAGGATGCTGATCTGAGACTAAGAAAACACAAACGTTACAACTAATGGTTAATACAATTTATCCCATTCAAACCCAGACCTTAAATTCTCAAAATAGTAATCCCAAAAAAGAACGAATGATTGCAGCGATCGACATTGGGACAAACTCGATCCATATGGTGATTGTTAAGATTGAACCCTCCCTTCCTGCCTTTAATATTATTGCGCGAGAAAAAGATACCGCTAGGTTGGGCGATCGCGATCCAGAAAGTGGTCGTTTAACAGTAGAAGCGATGGAACGTGCTATGTCTGCGCTACAACGCGGTCAAGAGTTAGCCCGCAGTTTTCAAGCAGAAGAAATTGTCGCTGTTGCTACCAGTGCAGTGCGAGAAGCCCCAAATGGTCGAGAGTTTATCAAAAATGTGCGGGAACATCTTGGACTGACGATTAACTTGATTTCTGGACAAGAAGAAGCCCGTCGTATTTATTTAGGCGTTTTGTCTGCGATGGAGTTTAATGAAAAACCTCATGTCATTATTGATATTGGAGGCGGTTCAACGGAGTTAATTTTAGGAGATGGTCACGAACCGCGATCTCTAAGTAGTACCAAAGTGGGGGCGGTACGTCTTGCAAGTGAGTTTATCAGTACCGATCCGGTTAGTAACAAGGAATTGAAATTTTTACAGGCTTATATTCAAGGGCGAATGGAACGTCCGGTAGAAGAGTTGAAAGCTAAGTTAGCCCCAGAGGAGTTAGTTAAATTAGTCGGAACTTCGGGAACCATTGAATGTTTAGCAACGGTTCATGCTAACGAAAAATTGAACACGACCCCTAACCCTTTGCAAGGATATTCTTTTAGTACGAAAGATTTAGAAGATGTGGTGAAGTTACTTGCGTCTTTAAATCTTAAAGAACGGGCAAATTTACCAGGGATGTCAGGGCGACGAGCGGAAATTATTGTTCCAGGCGCAATGATTTTATTAGAAACGATGAAAATGCTTGATGTTAAAGAAATTACGATCTGTGAGCGAGCGTTACGAGAAGGCTTAGTCGTGGATTGGATGTTGACTCATGGTTTAATTGAAAATCGGTTGCGATATCAAAGTTCGGTGCGCGATCGCAGCGTTATTAATATTGCTCAGAAATATAAAGTTGATCTTGATTCAAGTCAGCGTATTGCTGATTTTGCCCTAGATATTTTTGATCAAACTCAAGGAAAATTACACGATTGGGGAACTCAAGAGCGCGAATTACTATGGGTTGCAGCAATTTTACATAATTGCGGATTTTATATTAGCCATTCGGCACATCATAAGCATTCTTATTATTTAATTCGTTATGCTGAATTACTTGGTTTTACAGAAAACGAAATTGAAATTATTGCTAACATTGCTCGCTATCATCGTAAAAGTAAACCTAAGAAAAAGCATACCAATTTTCAAAATCTTCCTGATAAAGCAACGAAGAAGATGGTGAGCGAAGTCAGTGCAATCTTACGCTTAGCCGTCGCTTTAGATCGCCGACAGATTGGCGCAATTACTGCAGTTCACTGTAATTATAAGGAAGAAGAGCAAGAATTAGAACTAGAACTATTCCCCAAGAATATTAATGATGATTGTGCTTTGGAATTATGGAATTTAGAAGACAAAAAAGTAATTTTTGAAAATGAATATGGAGTGAAAGTTATTCCTAAACTATCTCGGTAGTTATTTTTTTTCATTGAACCTTCTCTGTTTCTCTCACTTTTCCCCTAATAGCACTAACTTATAATCCATAAAGCCAAATCACTAAAAACGGTGTAATAATACCTTGAATAAAACTCAAGGGCGCACCAAAGCGAGTAAAGTCCCGAAAGCGATATCCACCGGGACTATAAACCATAGTATTTGTCTGATAACCAATGGGAGTCAT
>JAVLCL010000620.1:0-1521 GCA_031580825.1 Halothece sp. Uz-M2-17 | reverse complement strand
AAAAGTGTTAGTTTGTCTATAAATGTCTTCATCTTCAACGAAACTTTGTAATACCCCTGATCTTGCTATCTGCATCAGCATTGTTGCAAGCTGTTGACGCTCCACCTTCCTAGAAGGAAGGGGATTCTTGGTTCTTCGACTGACCTTAAAATTGTCTAGCTCTTACTCGCAGAACTAAACAACCCCAGTGGGCGAATCTCCCCAAGCTAGATTATCCTGTTCGGGTGCGCCCCACCCTACAGCATTGATTTAATTTTGGACTTCACTGATACACTCGTTTAAGTGCTGACGTTTTTAATGAGGTTGTTCGCGCCTCAGCTACCGTTATCGCTTTACGTCGTTAGTTGATGACAGTACCGACGAATCCTGTCTGTAACGGGCTAGCTTATTTTAGTAAATATAACATGAAATTTCACGGTGCTTCTTAAAGGAACCGGAGCAAAGCGTGAGGAGCTTGAAACCCTAAGGAGAAGATAAATGGTCAACTTTGTCAGGCTGTTCTGATGAGTGGTTTCGCACTCCCTCCAAAGTTGTGAATTGGGGGAAACGACAAAAACCCCAAACCCATTACTGAATTCAGATTTGTACTTGATCATTTCATGATTCATTGTTGTTTCTATGGTCACGACTCCCCTTTTTCTTCCTGACGGTCGTTCTCCTTCGGAAGAAAATTATCAGTCCAAACAGCAAAACAACTGATTAGGGTGACACTGGATTAAAAATCCATTCAATTGTTCTATTTCTAGATTAGAGAATTTTTGCAATTTTGTAATCTCAACTACAGAAAAATTAAAATTTTTCTAAAATTTTGAGCAATCGTTTTTTTGTCTGAATGCTTGCTGTTGCCAGTTAAATTCTTGATCAGCTTCTGATAAAACAGGGGATGCGATGGGTTCACGCATATCCCACTGGACTGCTGACAATAAAATCAGACTAGCTGCAATGATGAAACCTGTGATTAAAAATTGTAAACTGGGAATTAAGGGTAGGATGACAATCCCTAAGAGATGGGCAATACCAATGAGAATGAATAAACGGGAACGTAGTCCGAACCCAGTGACGATATAGCCACAAGCACAACTTCCTAACCAGAGGGGACATAAATGAATCAGAATGATTCCCCAACTGCCAAAAATGCCGATATTGGTTAAGCCTAAACTGAACAGCATTAAGCCCGTCCAAAAATACATTACCCAAGATAATTGTTCGACTTTTGTCCAGAAGCGAGTGAAGAGAATCATGACCGTAATTGCTGCTACAGTCAATAAAGAAGATAAATAAGCCTGAGTCAGCCAGCTAACGGGTAGAAATTGACCACTAGAAAAGATTAACAGCGCGATCGCGCTCCACAATAATAAAACCTGATCAATTCTGGTGAATAGTGCCGAAAATAATTGTTTATTTCCCAGTTCAATCTTAATTTTGAGTAATCCACACAGATCTTGCACATCAAGGGCAGTTTGTTTACGACGGAGTACAGGTTCTGTTACGTTAAAAAAGGTCATGAAAGTTGAAGAGAAA
>JAVLCL010000075.1:0-9943 GCA_031580825.1 Halothece sp. Uz-M2-17 | reverse complement strand
GTCCACATCCGTTTGACTCAGTTGTCCCAGCGTCCAAGGACCCGTAACTTGCATCGCAGCCCCTCCTGATAAAAATTGATCAAGGATATACCCTTGTTCCGGCGCGGACAAAGTTGCCCAGTTCTTTTGAACTAATTTTGATCCCAATTCTAAGGCTTCAATAGTTCCTTCATTAACTAAATTCGGTTGTTGCTCATCTGTTAAAAGTTCGCCATTCGCACTATAAACAAATGGCAGCCAAGTAAAAACCGTCCACTCCCCTTTTCCTAAAGAGAGGAACATTCCATACTGGTCAATTAAACCATCTTGATCAAAATCTTTGGTTAATTTTTCTGCTGCTTGTTCTAAATCTTCCCACGTTTGAGGAGGGGTTTTAATGCCGGCGTTCTCAAATAAAGAGGGACGATAAAAAATTGCTGCATTATTCGTTGCAAAAGGAACTGACCAAATCTGATCATTGAGTTCCATGCTAGGCAATAAAACAGGATCAATTTCATCTTTTAAAGGCGACTGATCCAGCCAATCATTTAAAGGACGAATTGCCCCCAACTCTACTAACTGACCGGTTAATTGGGGAACAAACCATAACATATCAGGAGGCACTTCGCCCACAACTGCGGTTAAAATTTTGGGAAGCTGTCCATCGGGTTGACCAATATAAATGGCATCCACTTCTAGCTGTTCGTGGTTTCGGTTAAATTGATCAACAAGGTCTTGAAAAACTTCGCGATTTGACGGCGGATTAATGCCATGCCAAAGTGTCAAACGGGTCACGTTTTCCATCTGAGATGACCCATTAAAAGAAGTACAACCTCCCAAGAAGAAAATTAAACTAAGGCAAAAAATCCAGCAAACTGATTGAATGACAGAAATCATATATATTTTATTAAAACTTAACTTTGTTTCATTTTTATTGATAACCATCCCAGACTTAAGAAATCATAAAAATTGCGCGATCGCGCCCTACAAATACCAGTAATTTTCTTATACTAAAGACAGGCTAAAAACAAGCTCAATCTTTCGTCTTTCACGCTTCATTCAAGTTCAGTTCAAAACAGACGAAAGGTTTCAACTTCTGTAAGGAGAACAACAAGTCTTATGATTCGCTTACTGGTCAGCATCTTAGTGTTTGTTATCAACACAGTTTATCGCGATCGTCCCTATCCTCGCTTCTATGTATTAGAAACGGTTGCTCGCGTGCCTTATTTTTCCTATCTTTCCGTCCTCCACTTATATGAAACCTTGGGTTGGTGGCGACGAGTGGATTGGTTAAAAGTCCACTTTGCAGAATCTTGGAATGAATTACACCACCTGCTGATTATGGAAGCTCTCGGTGGGGGTGACAAATGGTATGACCGGACTCTCGCTCGTGCTGCTGCATTAGTCTATTACTGGGTCGTTGTCCTGATGTATCTGGTTTCTCCGCGTTCGGCTTATCATTTTATGGAATTAGTAGAAGGTCACGCTTATCATACCTACGACACCTTCTTAAAAGCGCAAGAAGAAACTCTCAAGCAACAATCTGCGCCCGAGATTGCCATTAAATATTATCGCGATGGCGATCTTTATATGTTTGACGAATTCCAATCAGATCGCGCCCCAGAAGAGCGTCGTCCCGAAATTAATAACCTCTACGATGTTTTTGTTGCCATTCGAGACGATGAAGACGAGCACGTTAAAACCATGGTCGCTTGTCAACAATCCAATGCTCAAGAAATTTTACACAGTCCTCACACCGAAGACTCTCCCGTCTTAGCAGCAGCTGCAGCAGCCCAAACCGAAGACAACTAGCTCTCCCCTTAACATAAAAAAAGCGGGCAACCCGCCCGCTATCACTCAATCTGATGAATTATTTATCAGGTTGAGGAGTCATGCGTAAATAAGGTTTAACCTCAGTGACTCCTTTCGGGAATTTCTGTTTTGCTTCTTCTGTAGGAATGGTAGGAACCACAACGACATCATCTCCCTCTTTCCAGTTAACCGGAGTCGCCACCTGATAATTATCTGTTAACTGTAAAGAATCAATCACACGCAATAATTCTGGGAAATTACGACCGGTGCTTGCGGGATAGGTTAAAGTCAAGCGCAGTTTTTTCTGAGGATCAATAATGAAAACTGAGCGTACTGTCAGATTATTGAGGGAGTTGGGATGAATCATCCCATAAAGATCAGACACTTTGCGATCACCATCTGCCAAGATGGGATAGTTCACAGAACAGGATTGCGTTTCGTTGATATCGTTAATCCATCCTTTATGAGAGTCTTCATCATCAACGCTTAAAGCTAAAACCTTAACATTACGCTTATCAAACTCAGGTTTAAGGCGAGCGACTTCTCCTAATTCTGTAGTGCAAACAGGGGTATAATCTGCTGGGTGGGAAAATAGAACGACCCAGCTATCTCCTGCCCATTCATGGAAAGAAATTTCTCCCATGCTCGATTTTTGTTTAAAATCTGGAACGACATCACCAAGTTGTAGTGCCATCAGTTTAATATCCTCCGCAACATACAATTCAATCTGTGCAGTTTAAAATTTTACCGTTAAAGACCAGTTTTCCGCTCGGGATTTCGTTCTTTCTTAAAATTTGACTGACAAAGAGAGAAGGCAATTGTTCCCAGTCACATAAGATGAGAAAATAGCAAGCAAAAGTCGCAGTTAACTCTAGAAGGTGTATTCTAGAAGGGGCTGCGATCATTGGCTTATGGATCGCGCTTGAGGAGAAAAAGTATGCGAAAGTTAGTATCACAACTGCTGTTTCTACTATTCAGTATCAGTTTACTATTGGGTGTGGGACAATCTTCAGCATTAGCGTTGAATGCGAATCAAATTAATGTATCGAGCATTTCTGTTTTTGCTGAAATTCGCAATGATGCCGATCAAAAATTACAGCAAATTGGCACCAAAATTGACCTCAATAACACGAACATTCAGGCGTTTCGTGACTTGAGAGGGTTTTATCCCACTCTCGCTCGCAAAATCATCGAAAATTCCCCTTATGACAAGGTAGAAGATGTTTTACAAATTCCTGATTTAAGTGAACGTCAAAAAGAACGTTTAGAAGAAAATTTAGACCAATTTGTCGTAACTGATCCAGAAGCAGCATTTGTGGAAGGAGACGACCGGATCAATAATGGAGTTTATGGCGGTTATTAATGTCCGCTCATTTTTCATCTGATACGGAATTAAAAAAAGTCTAATTAATCCCCATCCCCCTTCACAAGTTGAGGGGGGATTATTGATTGCTCGATTTAAGATTAAGACCGAAACTGAGCCATTTCTTCTCGCAGTGTGGTCACTTCATCGGTTAAGGCTTGTAAGCGAGCCGGAAAATCATCACGAGCCGGTTCAGGGGCTGGACTGCTGGTTTCAGCAGGTGTCGATTGATTGGTGGATGCAGACTGTGAGGACGTTTCAGATCCTTGATTGACTAAATTTTCTATAAAGCGACGAGCTTCGGTGGCGGTTGCTTCTCCTTTTTCTTCCCATTCTTGAGCGCGTTGATTCAGTTCTTGACTGAGTTCTGAGACTAATTCCATCCGTTTTTGTTCATTTTGCAGGGTCTCAGTTGCGACAGAAATCGCGCCTAGGGTAACATGAAAGCCCTGTTCAACCACTTTTAAAACTTGATTTTGATTACTGTCCATGGTTATTATCCGTGCTGTTCTAGATATTCAGTGACATCTTCAACTAAGCGCGTCAGTTCTGCTTCTGTCGTGAGGCGGATTCGCTCATCACGAATGGTTACTAAAACCTTAGCAGCAAAGGGAGTGGGGTAGATATTCGGATTACAAAAAACTTCTAAAAATACATCTCCAGTATGGCGATATTCGGTTGCGGGTTGTGGTTTTGGTTTGTCCCCAGCATTGACGGTTTGCGTGGTTACTTTAAACTTTTGCATCAGTTCAGATAGAGCATTTCGTAACTCTTGTGCTGCTTCGGGGCTAAAATTAAAGCGAATTGAACCTTGATCTAAATTGAGAGTTAATTGAGAGGATGAATTCATTTGAAATTAAACATATTAAAGTTACTATAGCAGTCAGGAATCAGTTGTGAGAGAAGATTCTGGTTTAAGGCAATAGGCAATAGGCAATAGGCAATTTGCCCCAACAATTTCTCATGAATCATTGCTGATTGCTATATCTAAACTTTATAAGGTATCACATTTTATTTATAAGAATCAATTTTTTTAGGGTTTAGTTTCTTTTTTTTATTTTTTAAGTGATGCCTTCTTTGCTTATGAACCCTAATGCCCTCCCAACCACAATGATTACAGTGATAACGGCGAACAGGAATAACATAACTGAAGAAACGTTGATGAGATTTACGATGTCGCTGGTGAAGTCTGTGATCACAAACGGGACAGTTATGATAATAGGTTGCTAAACGAATTAAATGATAGCGGACGCGCCTTATAATAAAAAAAATTACTGCAACAAGAATGATTAGTCCGAGAATTGTTGATGGTGTAAAAAACCATTTTATAACAATGGCAATTCCTAAAAAAACTTGTTTGATGGATTCCCAGATACTTGACTTAAGTGAAACTGGTAAAAAGACAGAAATTGCAAGAAGAGTGAGAAAGATAGACGCTATCATTTCTGGTATCCACTCTTTCTTGATTCGCATCCACCAAGGTTTCTTTTTCTCTTGAGACATATTAATTGATAAACTTTTAATGGCTTAAGTTTGTTTTAGTAAAGTTGGCGGAAGTTCTAAGGGAATAGTTCCCATTAACCCTTTCCGAAAGTCATTTAGAAGTTCCCGAGCCGTTCGTTCCTTGTCATTGTGATGACGCTGTTCAGCCAGAGTCGCAACATAAGCATAACCTGTTAAATTATTTACTGGAAGATCATAACGCTGAGTAAAAATTTCATTATCATCGAATTTTTTTAATAATTCAATTAATTCCGCTGCCGTATTCTGTAAATCATAAGCTGCTTCTCCGATATCATCACAAATCGCAAGTTTAATCGCAGCATCTTGATCTTCAAGTTTAGGGGGAATGACTCCGGGTGCATCTAATAAA
The DNA here is from genome assembly GCA_031580825.1 of Halothece sp. Uz-M2-17. Lineage (GTDB taxonomy): Bacteria > Cyanobacteriota > Cyanobacteriia > Cyanobacteriales > Rubidibacteraceae > Halothece. The sequence continues at coordinate 4,916 of JAVLCL010000075.1, read as the reverse complement.
TCAATTTGTGGCGAAATCCGCACCCATTTCAGTTGACGAGTCACTCCGGCTTTACGAGCACTGCGAACAACTTTACGACCGACTAAGCGATTGATTAGTGCTGATTTACCGACATTGGGAAAGCCCATGACAACTGCACGCACAGCGCGATCGCGCATTCCTCGACTTCTGCGTTTTTCATTAATGGTTGCTCCGGCTTTTTGCGCTGCTTTTAATAGGGATTTAATCCCTTTTCCTTGTTGCGCATCGGTTAAATAAGGCGAAAATCCTTGACTTTGAAACCAAGCGATCCATTCTGAATGGAGGCTTTCTGGAATCATATCCTGACGATTAATTACTAACAGACGGGGTTTATTTCCCACCCATTGCGCCACTTGAGGATGTTGGGATGCAAGGGGAATTCTTGCATCCAGCACTTCTAACACCACATCCACATTTTTTAATTGCTGTTTTAATTCCCGTTCTGCTTTTGCAATATGACCGGGATACCACTGAATGATTGCCATTTTCAATTCCCCTCAAAAGTCCCAATATAACTGAAAGGGAGTCAAATCGTTTAGGGAACGACTAAAACAGGACAAGGAGAGAGATTAATGACTCGATTACTGACACTATCGGAGGCTTCTTCTTCAATGAGACCAACCCCACGACAGCCCATCACAATCAAATCTGCATCCAGTTCATCCGCAACATCACAGATAATAAAAGCAGGTCTGCCTTCTCGTTCTAGAGTTTCAGCGTTAATATTTTGTTCCGCAAATAAAGATTTGACTCCTTCTAGGAGTTCAGTCACCGAACTTTCTGAGGTCATTTGTCGTTTATCTTCTTTGTCTGCTTCTGCTGCTTCCACCACAGAGAGTAAAACGAGACGGCTATTATAGGTTTGAACTAAGTTGGTTACGGTTGCAACCGCTTCTTGCGTTTCTCGACTACGGTCGATAGAAAAGAGAATCGTCTTAAACATGGGATTTTAACCTTGATTCATCAATGACAGCTATGATTAAGCTAGCATCATCATTCGGTGTTTGTTATTGGTGATTTGCTATTTGTTAAAAAAGGGTAAGAAAGAGGCTAAATGATGAATCAATTTGGCTGTTAAATTCGCTCTTGACTTTTGGATTTTTTTCATGGTGGTAACAACCGCACAACTTTTGAAGTGGAAGCAACAACAACGTCCGATTACTGTCTTGACCGCATGGGATTATGCCTTTGCTCAAATTTTAGATGAGGTGGGGCTAGATATTCTATTGGTGGGAGATTCTTTAGCAATGACAGCTTTGGGACATGAAACCACTCTCCCGTTAAGTTTAGATGCAATGCTTCATCATGCAGCAGCAGTGAAGCGAGGGGCAAAACGGGCTTTGGTCGTTTGTGATCTGCCGTTTTTGACTTATCAAGAAAGTGAACAACAAGCGATTCAGACCGCAGGACGGGTATTAAAAGAAACAGGGGTACAGGCGGTGAAGTTGGAAGGGGGAAACCGCGCGATCGCGCAAACTGTCGCTACCCTAACTCGCATCGGTATTCCCGTCATGGGTCATGTCGGTTTAACCCCACAATCAGTACACCGTTTGGGATATCGCCAACAAGGAAATACCCCCGAAGAGGCGGAACGCATCTATCAAGAAGCAATCAATCTCGAACAAGCGGGAGTCTTCGCGATCGTTCTCGAACATATTCCTAATGAACTGGCTGCTAAAATTACGAGTGCGCTTTCTGTTCCGACAATTGGTATTGGGGCGGGCAAACATTGTGATGGGCAAGTTTTAGTGACTTCAGACTTACTAGGCTTAACCTCGAAACAACCGCCATTTGCGAAAGCCTATATTAATTTGCGGGAAATGATTACGGAAGCAGCAGAAAATTATATTGACGACGTGAAACATCAACACTTCCCCCGATGACTCTGGTTTCTTTTTCTGAATTGGTAATGGGTGCTAAAGCCGGTCAAGTGGTCAGTTTTCCCACTGATACTGTTCCTGCTTTAGCCGTACGTCCTGATTGTGCAGAAGCAATTTTTGAATTAAAACAACGGGAAAGTACGAAACCTTTGATCTTAATGGGAGCATCTCCAGAACAGTTATGGGATTATGTGCAGGGGACTCCCGAGGAGTTTCAAGTGTGGGAACAAACCGCACAACAGTATTTTCCCGGACAGTTGACTTTGGTATTACCCAGTTCTTCCCTTGTTCCGCCAGAAGTGAACCCAAAAACACCCGATACGATTGGGATTCGAGTTCCGGATTGCGCGATCGCGCGCCAAGTTTTTGCAGCCACAGGGGTTCTCGCCACCACCAGCGCCAATCGGTCGGGACAACCGCCCTTAACCACACCAGAAGCGATTGATCAAGCCTTTCCTGAAGTTTTAGTCCTTGCGGATACAGAACCGATCATGAGTAGTGGTTTACCTTCTACCGTTGTCAAATGGACAGGTCAAGATTGGGAAATTCTGCGACAAGGAAACATTTATTTAAAGTAAAATTGATAGGCACAGAGTTCTGTACAAGTCACAAGAGGGGTAAACCACCGCTTACCCCCAATTGGTTATCTAAAACAACTTTCTTTGAGTTCTAACGTCCTTGTCGTGGAATCGGATAACCTTGTTGTTGCAACACCTCTCTCGCACTAGGACTGAGTTGATAGTTGCTACCATAGCCACTCGTTGCTAAAGAATCATCAAGAATATTCGGTGTCAACAAGACAACTACTTCTCGACGGACATTGTCTCGGGAAGTGCTTCTGAATAAAGACCCAATAATGGGAAGGTCTCCTAGAATCGGGACTTTACTGACTGTGGTTCGATCAGAATCTTGAATAATCCCAGCGAGAATTAGAGTTTGACCATCTCGTAAGCGAATTTCTCCAGAATTAAGTTGACGCTTATTCAATAAGGTAATTTGTCCCACTTGTGTTTGTTGTTGACCGCTAATTGCAGAAACAGTTGGGTTAACATTCAGAGTGACAAAACCATTATCATCAATCCGTTGGATATCAACATTTAGAATCAAACCTGCTTCTTTAATAATGGGTTGTTCTACTAAAACTGAATCTTCTGACCCTGGAACAGCCCGAGAGACTAACTCCGTTCCTGCAAATACTTCTTGAACAAGATTGACACCTGCAGTTTGTCCTTCTTTCACTAAAAGGGTGGGATCCGTTAAAATCTTGGCATTACCACTTGTCACCTGAGCCTCTAATAAACCCAAGAATCTTGTGGGAAATTGAAATAAACTTGGTAAACCCGATTCAGCTTCTCCTAGTGTTCCTTCTTGTACATCAAATTCTAGATTCCCTTCATCATCTTGAGAAATTGTAATCACTTGATTTTCGGCTAAAGTAACATCGGTAAAGCCAGCGTCAAAGGGATTTTCAGAAACCCCCGCATTACGAGTGAAGAAATCTAACCCTCCCCGAGGCGTTTGAGTAATTTGACCTGTTCTCGTGTCAATTTGTACTGTTCCTGGCTCAGTTCCCGGGATAAATTGGGTTTGATCAAAATTCAGAAACGTATTGGCATCAGCAAACGGGTTGTCAATAACCGTGGGAGTAACTGGACTATTTCTGACTTGAGAACCACTAGGTGGAATTCCTCCGCCAAAACTTAACGTTGCTGCTCCCCCATCATTAACGAAAAAGCTGTCATTAATGCCAAAGGAAAAACTCGAACTAATTTCTTCAGAATTATCTAAATTAATGTCAATAATTTTGACATTGACCGCCACTTGACGGCGACGAGCATCTAACTGTTTGAGTAAATCAACTGCTGTGGCAATTTTCTGAGGTTCACCCACAAGGGTAATTGCATTCAAGCGTTGATCAGTGGAAACGGACATTCCCCGCAATAGTAAAGCCCCAGTCGAGCCTTCTGGCTGATTCACAGTTAAAGGTCGTAATTCAGAGGGTTGTTCGGTTTCCCGAATTAAAGCCCCGGTTTCTTGGTTAAATTCTCGCTCGACGGGAGTTACCACTTGTTGCACTTCTGCCCCTTGTGTGGCGAGAAAGCCAGAGGCAGCATCAACACTCACTTGGTTTAAGCGTAAGGTTCGGGTCATAACATTCCGTACTGCTTGCGGAAGGTTCGCCCCAACAAAAATGGTATTTCCCCGTCGGTTAGCTTCTAATCCCGACAGTTGCAGAATGGAGTTAAATGCAGCTTGTACGGGTTCGTTTTCTAAATCGACAGAAATGGTCTGTTGAGCAGGATTATTGCCATCTCCCCCTTGATCGGCAAAGACTAAGTTCACATTTGCCGATCGCGCGAGTAAAGATAAGACTTCTCGCACTGGTGCTTCCCGTAACACTAAACGAGGGACTCTTGTATTGGTTCCCAAGTTCACCATATTGGGAGAAGAGTCAATACTAGAAACTGCAATATCACCGACTGGTGGGGCAATTGCTCGCGGGCGTGTCGGTTGTAACCCAGGGGAAGGACGTTGCATTTGGCGGTTGCTTGTGGGTTTGCCATCCACGGTAATCTCAGGATTAGGGAACATCACCTCTGGTTCTTCTTGAGAGGAAGATGAACTGGGATTAGCTGGCGAGACTTGAGAAAAGGTTTGTTCCGATTGTGGCGATTGTTGAGTGCTCACAGCAGAACCGCCTCCCCCTTCCACCGCAAAACTGAGGGTCACTTTGCCATTGGCAAAAGATTCAACTTTTGCATCTGGGGCATCATTGGTTCCACGAACAATCACCCGCACATTATTCCCTTGCCCTTGAGCAATCTCTAAAAATTGCACACCCGGAAAAGGATTACTCTTCTGCATTGAGTCACTGTTGCCGAGATTTAATGTTGTATCGGTTACATCAACAACGAGGACTTTATCACGCTTAATTGTAAAAATCTGGGGACGGCTAGAACTGTTTGTGTCAAACGTTAAGGTAAATCCTTCTTCAGTGGATTGGGATTGTACCTG
>JAVLCL010000074.1:0-9949 GCA_031580825.1 Halothece sp. Uz-M2-17 | reverse complement strand
TTTAATTCACCGCCGACATATTGGTTTACGTTGGATTGATGGCATGTTATGGCGTTGGTATGATGTTTTTCTTTTTATTCCCATCTTCCGGTGGTTAAGAGTTATTCCTGTAACCGTGCGTGTTGATCAATCGGACTTGATTGAACTTGATTCTGTAAAACGGCAAATTTCTCAAGGCTTTGTCGCCAGTATTGCTGAAGATATTACGGAAATTGTTTTTGTTCGTCTCGTTAATCAAGTACAAGGTTCAATTCAACGAGGTGAATTAAAAAAAGCTCTTTCTGAAGCCAATACTCGCCAATATATTGATCTTAATGAAACCAATGAAGTTGCAGAATTAAGTAAATTATTTGTCCAGTTGGTTGTTTATCAAGTCTTACCCAAAATTCGTCCCGATGTAGAAGCGATTGTTCGTCATAATGTCCGGAAAGTATTAGAAACTTCTCCTGCGTTTCAAGGAATGCGACAAATTCCAGGGTTAGAACGATTTGAAAATCGCTTAACAGAACAATTTGTTAGTGTTTTCTATCAAATTATTTATGATGCTATTATTGGAGCTTTAGAAGAAGATCCAGAAGCAGAAAAACTCATTGAAGAATTAGGAACAAATTTAACACAAGTGCTCACGGATGAAATGCAAGGAAAACAAACTCTAGATAAAATGCAAACGCTATTAGTTGATTTATTAGAAGAAGTGAAAGTCAATTATGTCGAACGTTTATCAGAGGAAGATGTAGAGGAATTATTAGAACAAACCCGACGTTTACGTCAAGTAGGTAAAGGTTGATGGATTAGGATGACCAGTGATCAAAGAACAAATAACTAAGAAAAGTGTTTTTATTTTTATCGAAATTACTTCCGCTTTTTTTATATCCTTTAGGGTTAACAAGCATTTTATTACTGGTCGGCTTAATTATTGCTTGGAAACGCCCCTATTTTGCCTTGTTTCCGATGGGAATCAGTTTATTGATTATTTTAATTGCAAGTAATGCTTGGGTGAGTTCCCTACTGATGCAGTCTTTAGAATGGCAACAAATTCCCAAAGAAGAATTACCAAAAGCAGAGGCAATTATTTTACTGGGAGGATCAACTCGCGTTCCCACACCTCCGCGTAAAACAGTAGAATTAACAGAAGCCGGCGATCGCGTTTTATATGCAGCCCATCTTTATAAAGAAGGAAAAGCCCCCTTAATTATTGCAACTGGCGGACGAATTACATGGCTCAAAAATGCACCACCCGAAGCAGACAGTATGAAGGATTTATTAATTGAAATTGGTGTTCCTGCATCAGCGATTATTGAAGAAACCCAAGCTCTGAATACGTATCAAAATGCGCTTTATACGAAAGAAATTTTAGAACAACGAGGCATTAAAAAATCACTACTGGTGACATCAGCATCTCATATGCCGCGATCGCTGCGTGTTTTCCAAAAACAAAATATTAACGTGATTCCAGCCCCCACAGACTTTTTAGTCACTGAAGTTGATTGGGAACAACTGCAACGCACCCCCCAAGCCACTCTCTTAAATTTACTTCCCAGTGCTGAAAATCTCCAACAAACCACCCAAGCCCTTAAAGAATATTTAGGAATGTTTGTGTATTGGCTGAAAGGTTGGATTTAATCCAATGAATTAAAAGCAATTGCTTAATCGATCAAATAGATCTTGAATCGTCAACTTTAATTCACTGGCAAATTCAGGCACAGGAATAACTGTATTGAGTTGATCTAATACTCGTGGTTCTTGTTTTGGGCGATAAACAAATACTGTTTGTTCTTCTGGATCAATCAGCCAACCCATCTGAGTTCCATACTGCAGACAATGAAGAATATTTTTAGAAATGATGACTTTGGAAGAAGCACTGGAACGGGGTAGAAATTCTGATGATGGTACAATTAACCGTTGGCTAATTCAAATTTTCAGTCATTGAATTCATCAAAAATAATATCAAACGATGAAGATGTCTCTTCAAATTCCCAATTATAAAATTCGGCGTTTTCAAAACAGCGATGCCCAACAAATTGCACAACTGTTTCACGATACAGTCCGCAATATCAACAGCCGAGATTATTCTCCTTTGCAAGTGAAAGCATGGGCTCCCGATCAGATTTATTTTCGCAATTGGGCAACAATCTGCTCTCAATACTATACTTATGTTGCTGATTGTAATGGAACTATTATTGGTTTTGCTGAATTAGAAGATAATGGTAATATTCATTGTTTTTATTGTCATCATTATTATCAAGGGTGTGGAATTGGTCGCCAACTTTATCAAACGATTGAAAGCCAAGCGATTCAACTCCAAATTACTCATTTAGTGACAGCAGCGAGTATTACCGCTCAACCTTTCTTTGTAAAAATGGGGTTTTCTGTGGTGGAACAACAACGAGTTAATCGTCGTGGCGAAACGTTTACAAATTACTTAATGGAAAAATATCTTTAAAGAATGCTAACTTTTTACTATCATCCCCTATCTCCGGTTGCTCGACGTGTTTGGCTGGCTTTGTTAGAAAAAAAGATTCCCTTTGATCCTGTAATTGTTGATTTAAGAGGAGAACAAAATCAACCTAATTTTTTAGCACTAAATCCCTTTCATCACGTCCCCGTTATTGTTGAAAATGACTTTAAATTGATTGAATCCTTTGCGATTTTGGATTATTTAGAAAAGCGTTACCCTGAAATATCTTTATCACCAGACTCTGGAACAGAGTTCGCCCAAATGAAAATGATTCAGATGGTCACCAGTAATGAATTAATGCCGAAGTTACCGTTAGTTGCTAATGCAGAAGTGCAACCCTTAACGACAAAAGTAGAAAGCGATTTAAACACAGGTTTAACCTTTTTAGAAGAACAATTAGGAGATAAAAATTATTTTGGCGATACTGCGCTAAACTTAGCCGATATTGTTGTTGGTGCAACGATTCCTTTGTTCTTTCGTTTGGGTATTGCTACAGATCCTTATCCTCGTCTCAAAGCATGGCAAGACCGATTATATACTCGCTCAGCATGGCAACACACTGAACCTGAAGAAAATGATTTTGCTCAGTGGAAACGATATATTCAAATCAAAATTAAACGCTCCCAGAGAAATCAATAAATTACACTCTATAGAAATCACAACAATCCGAGGCTCATCTAATCGTCCTGTGGTAACTTACGAAAGAACCCGTTGAAGTGCAATCAATCATGCAAAATAACCAATTACAACTCGCTCTTTTTAGTGGCAAAGGGGGCGTTGGTAAAACCACTGTTTCTTGTAGTTTCGCCCGCTATTGGGCGCGAGAATTTCCCCAAGAGCGCGTTTTATTATTATCCACTGATCCGGCTCATTCTTTAGGCGATGTGCTGGATTTACCGATTGCAGAAACAGCAACCTCGTTAGATGATTTACCGAACTTGCAAGTACGAGCTTTAAATGCACAAACTTTATTAAAAGAGTTTAAAGAACGCTACGGCGATACGCTAGAAATTTTAGTGGAACGGGGAAGTTTTGTCGATGGGGAAGATTTAACCCCAGCTTGGGATTTGGGATGGCCCGGTTTAGATGAGTTGATGGGCGTTTTAGAAATCCAACGCTTGTTTAATGAAGATGAAGTGGATCGCATTGTCGTAGATATGGCGCCGAGTGGTCACAGTCTCCATCTTTTTGAAATGATGGACTTTTTAGATAACTTTCTCGATGGGTTAGAAGGGTTTCAAGAAAAACATCGGGTGATGGTAAAAAGTTTATCGCGGAATTACACGCCGGATGAGACGGATGAGTTTTTAGAGAAAATGCGAGATGATTTAGCCAGAGGACGGTCATTATTGCAAGATGAAGAGAGGACAGCTTGTTTAGTGGGCGCGATCGCGCAGCCAATGAGTTTATTGGAAACGCAAGATTTTCTTGGCTCTCTCCAAGAGTTAAAAATCCCTTGTGGTGGTGTATTTGTAAATCGCATTATCCACGAAAAAGAAGATACTTTAGCTGAGCGCGATCGTTTTTACGAACAACAGCAACTCCTCATCAAGTTCTGTGACAGTACCAATCCTCTCCCGTTGTACACTGTTCCGGAACAAGAGAGTGATCCGGTTGGAATTAATGCGCTAGATGCCTTATTCCCGCAAATTCAACCGATTGGAGAAATTACGCTTCCCGATCCTCCCACAACGGTTCAATTTCCAGAACCGATTCCCCCAGCCCTCCCCGATTTTATTGCCGAAGGTCGTCAACTGCTTTTACTGGGTGGGAAAGGTGGAGTCGGAAAAACAACCACCGCAGCAGCCCTGGGTTGGGGAATAGCGCAAACCTATCCCGATAAACACATTCGATTAATGTCCATTGATCCGGCTCATTCTCTTGCAGATGCCTTTGATACGCCTTTAGGACACGAAGCGGTTGCAATTACTGATAATTTAAGTGCGCAAGAAATTGATGCTGAGATTCTCCTCGATGAGTTTCGAGAAGAATATCTTTGGGAATTAGCAGAAATGATGAGTGGTGGAAGTGGTGATACTGAAGGGTTACAAATCGCCTATGGTCCCGAAGCATGGCGCACAATGGTATCTCAAGGTTTACCGGGAGTCGATGAAATGTTAGCTCTGTTAACGGTAGTGGATTTACTCGAAGCCGGAGAACAGGATTTAATTATTGTTGATACTGCGCCAACGGGACATCTCCTACGCTTTTTAGAAATGCCGACTGCTCTGACTGACTGGTTAAGTTGGATTTTTAAACTCTGGATGAAATACCAAGCAGCAGCAGGACACATGGAATTAATGACGCGATTACGACAACTGCGGAAACGGGTGGTGAATACCCATAAAAAATTACAAGATGACGACTATACCGAATTTGTCGGAGTTTTACAAAATCAAAGCGCGATCGTTGCTGAAACGGAACGAATGATGCAAGCCCTTAGCGAACAGGGGGTTTCCCAACGCTATATCATTCATAATCGTTACGAAGCGAATCAGGAAATAACTGACGGTGCTTTCCCCAATCATACAGTTGTTCGTCTTGCTAATCTTCCGCGATCGGTTACACCATTAGAACGCATTGTAGGAGCTTCCAAATTGTTATTTTGAAAACCACTATAACGCTACGCGCTGGGGTTTCCTCAATTGCTAAGATAACGGATGTTGTTTCTCAGTTAAGGTCAAGTATGGAAGCGGAAGTTTGGTATCGCCCTTTGGTCTGGATGGACTATCGGCTGGCGGTTTTATTTACAGTCATCATGCCCTTAATTTTATTGCTTTGGGCATTTATTCAAAAAGCACAGACCATGCAACGCTTGCTCATTATTTATTGGCGAGTGGCGAGTTTGTTAATGGTTACGGTCTATCTGATGATTCCCGGCTGGGCGTTTGGTTACCTCTCAGGATTTTTTGCACGAGTCTTAATCCCGACTTCGCTGTGGTTTTGGGCGGATATTAATGAAGATTTGGTTGATCAACCACCACGCCCTTTAAAGTTTGTCTTTACCGCTTGGCGTTGGGCAGTGACCGTATATTCCAGTTTAGGCGCGATCACGAATCTTCCTTTTTTTGCTTGCGCTTTTTCCGAGGAATTCCAACAACAGCCTTATTGTCAAGTGTGGTTAGAAGCCCCACAACTGTATAAAGTGTGGTTTCATCCTAATTCCACCACGAGTTTTCTCGGTATTTTAGGAATGATGGGCTTAATCGCTTATGTTGCCTCTTTAGCCTACTTTGTTATTGTTCGGTTAGCGAAAGAAGGGCGTACCGCAATGCAGGAGGATTCATGAGTCGTATCGAGAAACGTTTAGAACAATATACGTTAAAACATCCCCAAGAAGTTTTATTGCTAGAAGTGGAAACAGCAGGAGAAACCGATCAAATTTTAATTTTTAAAGGGTTTTCTAGTTCTCTAACCGGTGCGACGGCTTATGATCCGGATGTTCCGGTTTTAGCTGAAAATGCAACCATTCTCAAAATTGATCGCGCTCAAAGTCCTTATTCTCCTGACAATCCCCAATATCTTGAACAAGGCATTAGCTGGGAAACCATGGAACAACGGTTAAACGCTCTTGGTCTTTAGCGAACCGTAAGATCGTGCTATGCTCCAATATAAATTATTGGGTTTTGTGTGAGGAGTGAGTACAATGGTGGTCGCAACGGCTGCAAATTCATTTTTGACTTTACCGAATCTTCCCAAAAGTAAGCTCTTTGGGACCGATGGTATTCGCGGACAAGCGGGGGATTTGTTAACAGCCCCATTAGCTCTTTCCGTGGGGTTTTGGGCGGGACAAATTTATAAAGAACAATCGGGAGTAGGCGCGATCGCGATCGGGCAAGATTCTCGCAATTCTAGTGATATGCTAGCGATGTCTCTCACCGCAGGGTTAACCGCAGCGGGGTTAGAAGTTTGGAATTTAGGATTATGTCCTACGCCTTGTGTTGCCTATCTCACCGCAAATACTGAGGCAATCGGTGGGATCATGATTTCAGCCAGTCATAATCCCCCTGCTGATAATGGCATTAAGTTTTTTACCGCACAGGGCAGCAAATTAGGAAAAGCCCAAGCCAGCGCGATTGAAGCGGGTGTGCGAGGTCAACGTGATGTGATTTACGCTGATGTCAATTGGGGACAGCATTATCCTCGTCAAGGCTTAGTGGAACAATATAGCACTGCTTTAGAGGAGTCTTTACCGCGCGATCGTCCTTTAACTGGCTTGAAAATTGTTCTTGATTTAGCATGGGGCGCATCTGTGAAGGTTGCTCCGCCTTTATTCCAAAGTTTAGGCGCAGAAGTGATTGCAATTCATCAATCTCCTGATGGGCATCGAATTAATGTCGATTGTGGATCAACTAATCTCCGTCTGTTACAACAAACGGTTTGCGAAACTCAAGCCGACATGGGCTTTGCCTTTGATGGCGATGCCGATCGCGTGTTAGCCGTAGATAGCCAAGGAAGAGTGGTCGATGGAGACTATATTCTCTATTTTTGGGGCAAACTCCTAAAAAATAAATCTAAACTCCCCAATGATCTCCTCATTGCAACGGTAATGGCAAACTTAGGATTTGAACGCGCTTGGAAAGACATTGGCGGTCGTCTCATTCGCACCGCCGTGGGCGATCAGCACGTACAAGCCCAAATGTGGGAAACAGGAGCTATGTTAGGCGGGGAACAATCCGGTCATGTTATCTGTCATCACTATAGTTGCAGTGGCGACGGCGTGCAGACTGCTCTTCATTTAGCTTGTTTAACCCGTCAGTTAGGACTTTCTTTAGATGAAATGCGAGATGAAAGTTTTGAAACTTATCCTCAGTTGTTGAAAAATGTCCGCGTTCAAGATGCCGAAAAACGGTGTGCTTGGGAAGACTGTGATCCTTTACAAAGCGCGATCGCGCAAGCAGAACACGCAATGGGCGACCAAGGGCGGGTCTTGGTTCGTGCTTCAGGCACTGAACCTGTAATTCGAGTCATGGTGGAAGCAGCACATTTAGAAGTTGCTCAACATTGGAGTCATTATCTCGTTGAGACTGTGCATAAACATCTGGCTTAAAAGGATACTTCAACTTGTGAACATCTTATTTGTCCATCAAAATTTTCCCGGTCAATATAAGTACCTTGCCCCAGCCATGGTGCAAAAAGGTCATACTGTGGTTGCTTTAGGAGAACGAAAAAACCTAGAACAAAAATCCATGGGTCACCTCTCCCAAACAGGGGTTAAGTGTATCGCTTATGAAACCCCAGAAGGAGCTTCTCCGAACACCCATCACTATATCCGAGGCTTAGAAGCAAATATCCGTCGCGGTCAAGGAATTATTCGCGCCACATTATCTTTAAGAAAACAAGGATTTATTCCCGATGTGGTTTGTGCTCATCCGGGGTGGGGAGAAGCCCTTTACCTGAAAGATGTCTTTCCAGAAGCAAAACATCTCTATTTTTTAGAATTTTACTATCGTTCTCGCGGTAGTGATGTTGGCTTTGATCCTGAGTTTCCGAGCCAACTTGACGACTTATTTCGGGTACGCACAAAAAATACAACCCTCTTACTCAGTTTAGAAGCAATGGACTGGGGCGTTTCTCCGACAATATGGCAGCGTAATCAACATCCTGGTGCCTTCCATGACAAAATTTCTGTCATTCACGATGGCATTAATACCAAAATTGTTCAACCCAATCCAGAAGCCAGTTTTACCCTTGAAGACCAAGGACTAACCCTTACCGCTAAAGATGAAGTCATTACCTATGTTGCACGGAATTTAGAACCTTATCGGGGGTTTCATACCTTTATGCGTTCCCTTCCCGAAATTCTTGATCGTCATCCTTCTGCGCACATTCTGATTGTTGGGGGAGATGAGGTCAGCTATGGACGACAACTCTCAGAAGGACAAACTTATCGCGAACAATATTTAGCTGAGATTCACGATCAAATTAATCTAGATCGCGTTCATTTTCTGGGGAAACTTCCTTATTCGTCCTATCTCTCCGTGTTACAAATTTCATCTGCTCACGTTTATCTCACTTATCCTTTTGTCCTATCTTGGTCAATGTTAGAAGCAATGGCTGCGGAATGTTTGGTTATTGGTTCAGCAACCCCTCCTGTTTTGGAAGTGTTACGCCATGAAGAAAATGGTCTTTTAGTGGACTTCTTCCAACCCCAAGAGATTGTTAATGCCATTACTCAGGTTTTAGAACACCCGAACCGTATGGAAGCAATACGGAAGAAAGCCAGGCAAACAGTCATGGAAATCTTTGATCTCGAAAGTGTCTGTCTGCCTCAACATATTGCTCTCATTGAAAATCTCCCGTTAGATCCAACAAAATCAACGGGAGTTTCTTAATTGGTCATGAATGACTAACTTTCGGGTTGAGGCTCTGGCTCTGTATTCAATGGTTGAATATTAACAATTTTGCCACCCATGCGGTTAATTCGGCGCATTTGTTCGTTCATTCGGCTATAGGGAACCGTAAAAAAGACGCTGCCACTTTTGCGAATCGCATAGGATTGTTTATCCGACTCGCTACTTTGACGCATTCCTTCTACTTCAATGCGATACATCCGACTGGCAGCCGTGTTGGGAGTAGAAACTGTGGTTTGACCGTACATAATCTTAAAACTCCTATTGAGAAAGAGAATTTAAAACGGTGATAGCAGGGTTAAGACATCATCTTTTCCTTACCATCACCGTGAATTTAATCCATTTTTTTAAGTTAGCGTTGTCCGTTGTTAAGCAGGTCTAACACTGACCACTTTACCGCCTTGACGGACAATTTGCTGTAAGCGTTGAGAAAGCTGATCGTAAGGAACTAAATAAGCATTGTTGCTATAACGGATTACAGGACGGATTTGTCGCCCAATTTGTCCGCTGACTTCCACACGATACATTCTGGCACTTTCGTTACCGATACCACCAAAGGCAGTTTTCGGGGTGCGAGATGTTCCTTCTTCCGTACTGGTTGAAGGTTGAACGATGGTTGAGGCTTCGTTTTTAGCGAGTTCCCAAGTTAAGCGGGGTTCTTTCCCACCGGCTTGAGCGCGATCGCTGCTACCATAGCCCCGATACAATTGGAACATCCGAGTAAAGTTAGTGGTTCTTGCCCCTAAACCGACTTGGAAACCAGTGTAGTAGGGAACAATATCTTCCCCAAACTTACTCACATATTCTTCGCTATCGAGATAGGAATCAATTTCAGCATCAACCCCTTTCTCTTCACACAATTGCGTGTGATAAGCCCATTCATTTTCGTCATACGGGGGACGACCGAGCAGATGCTTAAAGTTTAATTCCACAAACCGCTGATTAGAATTGGGATAGAAAAATTTTTCTTTGTATAAATTGGATTTCGCGATCGCGCGGACGAATCCCCGAACGGTCAAGTTACCTTGACGTAATAAAGATTCTGCAGAAACAAGGCGTTCTGACTCCATAACATAGTCATTGCCTAATACCTGTCGATACACCGCACGAATCACAGATTGTAACTCATCTTCATTGG
>JAVLCL010000619.1:0-1524 GCA_031580825.1 Halothece sp. Uz-M2-17 | reverse complement strand
CTGTTAATCATCCAACAACAATCTTATGATCATTATGGCTTAATGATGACTTACGACAAAATTGGTGAGATTTATCAGCAAAATAATCAGCCCGAACAAGCGCGATCGGCATATCAAAACGCCCTTCAATTTGCGCGATCTTTAAGCTATCAAGAAGATTACTTTCAAAATAAAATTCAGCAACTCAAATCTTAATTTTTTGTTATTTATTATTCGTTTACCTCTTCTCCCCAACTCCCCCTCTCCCCTTGCTCACCGATTAAGAAACAATTTGTTGAAAATTGCAAAAAAAAGTTGGCTTAATCAAGAATTTTATGTTATCTAGAGGGGAATCCTTGAAATAAATCAAAAATACTTCCTTCATGCGTGTCTTACTCGTTTATCCCCGTTTTCCCAAGAGTTTCTGGTCTTTTGAAGAGGCTTTAGCCCTTGTTAACCGTAAAACTTTCTTACCCCCTTTAGGCTTAATTACAGTTGCTGCTATTCTCCCTCAAGAATGGGAATTTCACCTAGTCGATTGTAATTTGCGGGAGGTGACGGCTGCGGAATGGGAATGGGCGGATCTCGTTGTTGTCTCTGCCATGATTGTGCAAAAAGAAGACTTTAACACCCAAATTCAGACCGCTAAACGATATGGAAAACCCGTTGCCGTTGGAGGTCCCTACCCAACTGCATTACCCGCAGAAGTCGAAGCAACAGGGGCAGATTATTTAATTCTAGATGAAGGGGAAATTACCCTTCCCATGTTTGTCGAAGCCCTCGAACGAGGTGAAAGCAGTGGTAAATTTAGAGCAGATGAGAAACCTGACGTTACCCAAACCCCGATTCCTCGCTACGACTTATTAGACCTACAAGCCTACGATAATATGTCGGTGCAGTTCTCTCGGGGTTGTCCGTTCCAGTGTGAATTTTGCGACATTATTGTTCTCTATGGACGTAAACCGCGCACCAAAACCCCAGCGCAACTCATTGCAGAATTGGAACGACTCTATGAACTAGGCTGGACAAGAAGTATTTTTGTTGTTGATGATAATTTTATTGGGAACAAACGGAATGTGAAACTGCTATTGCGAGATTTAAAAATCTGGATGGCAGAACATAACTATCCCTTTACTCTCAATACAGAAGCATCTGTTGATTTAGCGCAAGATCCTGAATTAATGGATTTAATGGTCGAAGCTAACTTTAACTCCGTCTTTTTAGGCATTGAAACCCCAGATGAAGATAGTCTAGTTCTAACCAAGAAACATCAAAATACTCGTGACCCCTTATCAGAAGCCGTAAAAACCATTATGCGTCACGGGTTACGAGTCACCGCCGGATTTATTATTGGCTTTGATGGCGAAAAACCCGATGCTGGGAAGCGGATTATTAATTTTGTGGAAAATACACCCATTACCCTGGCATTGTTTAGTATGCTGCAAGCCCTCCCTGATACAGCCCTGTGGCATCGTTTAAATCAAGAAGGACGCTTATTAGAACAAGGGGCTGATATTAATCAAACCACACTGATGAACTTTACCC
>JAVLCL010000618.1:0-1528 GCA_031580825.1 Halothece sp. Uz-M2-17 | reverse complement strand
TAAACTCTATGGAATGCTGAGTTCGGGGCGCGCGATCGCTGCAATTTGTGAAAAACATTCCTATCTTTGTGAACTAATTAGAGAAGCAGGATGCGGTCAAACCTTTCTCAATGGTGATAGTAAAGGCTTAGCCGAATATATTCGGTTTTTAGCTGATCATCCTGAAATTGCAGAAACAATGGGCAAGGCGGGTCGTCGTTACCTAGAACAACACTTTACTCCGCAAGTGATTGCTCAGCAATACGCAAAAGTTTTATTAGATTGATCTTTGATGAAGGATGATTAAAAGGAAATGTAAACTTGGATTCAGTGATCTTACTGGCAAAAATCAAGATAAAATCAAACCATATCGTCACCATATTGTTAATTAGTTTTTTGAAAACTTACTCCACCACAAAACTATGACATCTTCCGATCAATCTTATTCCCTTGCTCATCCCTCTTCTTCTAGTTCAATTACTCCTGCAACCTCTGCACCAGAAGTGCTCCCTCCTGTAGAAGAAGAGTCATTCAACTACCGGAAAGTGATGGCAGTGATGGGTCGTCGCGCTTGGTTGATTTTACTGGTTTCAATTGCAGTAACAGGAGGACTATGGACAAGAACCTTAACTCAACCCCCTCGTTATCGCAGTAGCTTTCGCTTATTAGTAGAACCAATTGCTGGCGACGAAAAATTTCAACAACTCAGCGAACAGTTAGGAGGCAGTCAACTTACGAATCCCACCCAAGGTTCTGGTTTGGATTATCCGACACAAATTCAAGTGTTACGCAGTTCCAACATAATGCTTCCTATTTATAAACAATTAAATGAAGATTATCCTAACTTAACCTACGGAACTTTCCTGAATAATTTAACCGTGCAACGCTTGGGAGAAACCAAAATCTTACAAGTGAGCTATGAATCAGAGAATCCTCAATTAGCAGGGACAGTAACGAAGCGAATTGCTGAAACCTATATCGACTATTCTCAAAGGCAGCAAAAATCTGGGGAACAAAAAATCTTAGATATGATTGAGGAGCAGTTGCCAACGTTAAGAGAGAAAGTTGAGTCAATTCAAACTGAAATTCAAGAGTTTCGCAACGAAAATAATATTATTAATCCTGTTACTCAAGGGAGTCTTTTATCAGAGAAGATCAGCAATTTAGAAGAGCGTCAACAAGAAACAGAAATTGCCATTACTGAAAATGTTTCTTTACGAGAGAACTTATTGCAACAGTTGGGATTAGGGTTAGATGAAGCAATGACAACAATTGCTCTCAGTGAAGCACCTCGTTACCAAGAACTTTTAAACCAACTAAAAGAAATTGAAACTCAAATCGCGATCGAGCTAGGGCGTTTCAAAGAAGATAGTCCTAATATACAAGCTCTTAAACAGCAGAAACAAAAAATCTTAGAACTTCTGCAAGAAGAAGCCGTTGCTGTGTTAGGAAACGGAGGCGTAAGTGAGAAAATCAATTCCCAAGTAACTTCCCCTAACCCCATTCGCTTGTCTTTAACACAAGATTTAATTACCGCAACCAATGAAAT
>JAVLCL010000073.1:0-10015 GCA_031580825.1 Halothece sp. Uz-M2-17 | reverse complement strand
GGCAATAGGCAGTAGGCAATTTGCCCCAACAATTTCTCATGAATCATTGCTGATTGCTATATTGTTAGGGATTTTTTTTGATAGCTAGTTATTAATTACAGAAGTCGCCGTAAAGCCCACGTGGTTTTAGCCGTGGGGTATAAGACGGGTCAGTCGAGGGGGTTCAATATCCTCACTTCGCTCCGGCTGAGACTGACAAACTCTACAAGTCTGTGATATGCTTTATAAAGTCAATACTCGTTTTCTAAATGCTCACCGTCACCTTCCAGTATAAGCTCAAAGTTAACCAGCGACAGGCTCGGGTCATTGACCAGTGGCTTGATGTCTGCCGTTCCGTGTACAACTTCGCGCTTAGAGAACGGAAGGATTGGGTTAAATCTAGAAAATGCCCCATAGATCGTTGCTCAATCGAGTCAGAGTACATTATCCCTGCTGAACGCAAACGACCGACCTATGCGAGTCAATGCAAGTCGTTGTCCCAAGCAAAAAAGGAGAATCCGAACCTAAAAATCCCTCAATCTCAAGTCCTCCAACAAACCTTAAAACAGTTAGAGACTGCCTTTGTGAATATGTGGGAACGTGGTTTTGGATTTCCTCGCTTCAAGAAGCGGATGCGGTCGTTTGTCTTTCCACAGGTCAAGCCGGATACCATTCAAGGCAATAATATCACACTTCCTAAATTAGGGAAGATGCGGTTTAGGAACTCTCGCCCCATTCCTGACGGGTTCGTTCCTAAACAAGTAAGAGTCATTAAAAAAGCAAGCGGATACTATATCAGTGTTTGTTGTACTTGTGATGTGTCTGTCCCTGATGTTCCTGCTCATGGTTATCCGATTGGCATTGACCTTGGGCTTAATGCGTTTATAGCTACCAGTGAAGGAGAACTTCTCAAAGGTCACAAGTTTTTGAAGCAGTCCGAAGGCTGGCTTAAAGTGCTGCAACGGAAGCTCAAAAACAAGAACAAAGGTTCTAGACGCTGGAGGAAAATTAGCCGTAGCATTGCTCGAACCCATGAGAGGATAACCAATGCTCGAAAAGACTTCTTCTACAAAACCGCTCATCACCTCTGTGACCAAGCAGGGATGGTCTTTGTCGAGGATTTGAACCTCAAAGCATTGGGACGTTCGGCACTAAGAAAAGCCTGTCTCGATGCCTCTTGGGGTGCGTTTGTAGAGATTCTCTCTTATGTCTGTTGGAAGCGGGGGGTATATTTTGCCAAGGTTAACGCTAACGGGACAAGCCAGATTTGTCCACAATGTGGTGTTAACTGCGGTAAGAAAACACTCTCCCAACGAGTGCATCAGTGTCCCGATTGCGGATATCAGGAGGATCGAGACGTAGCAGCAGCAATGGTAATTAAGAAACGAGGAGAAAGTAGCGTCGGGCAGACGCGAAGAAAGCTCGCCGAGGGTAAAGAGGAGGGGCTGTGTGCGGAATTGATTTCCGCACCTTGTAAGCCCCGTTGCGGGGACTAAGCTCCGGCTTTGTCTAGCCTCTCCCTATGACGCGAGAATCCCACGGCTACGCTAAAGCCGTGGGAGTGTCAATATTCAATTCGGTTCAATACGCCAACACACTCCAAATGCTTAGTTTGGGGAAATAAATCTAACCCCACCATATCTTTCAGTTGATACGTTTTTTTGCACAATGCATTCAAATTACGGGCAAAACTTTCTGGACTACAACTGACATAAACCAGTTGTTGGGGAGGGGATTTGAGAATTTGTTTAAGGACTTTTTTGGGGAGTCCACTACGAGGAGGATCAACAATTAAACTTGATTTTTCTTCCGGTAGGAGATTAAGATATTCCGAAAGACAATCTTCGGTTTTACTACGGAAAATTCGGAGATTAGAAACTTTTAAATTCTCTTGATTTTGTTTTGCTGCTTCAATGGCTAAAGGATGTTCTTCAATTCCGATCACTTCTTTGGCAAAGGGTGCACTCATTAAACCAAATAAGCCCATCCCACAATAACTTTCAATTAACATTTCCGGTTGAAACTCTCGAATCGGACGGACAACTTCTTCTACTAACGTCGGTAACATGGGGGTACTCCCTTGCCAAAAGGCATGGGCGGGAACCACTAATTTATAGGTTTCTCCGGTTAGAGGATGAATCAATTCTTCATTTAACCAAGCAACTTCCTCTGGTGCAGGATTTTCTGGTCCGATATAGGTTTCCCCGATTTTTGTTCCGCGAATCAAAACATTGAGAATCCCTTCACTGGTGAAGCGATGAAAGTGGTCTTGACGTTCTTTTTGCAGGGCTTGATCGACGGTTTCCACACAAATGGGACATTCTTCATTGCGCATCATGTCCACCCCTAATACCTGCCAAAAACCGGGTTCACCGGGTCCGTGGAGTTTGATGCTGTTGCGATACCGGTAAGGGTTGGGCGACCCAATGACACCCCGTAAAGGGAGGGGTTGAGCGGGATGATCGTCATCGAAATAACTTCTGAGACGGGATTCTTTAATCGCTAACTGGGCTGGATAATTAATATGTTGAAACTGGCAACCGGCGCAGGTGGTGAAATGCTGACATTTAGGTGTTGCGCGATCGCTGCTTGGTTCAAGAATTTCGACTGGCTTTAATAACAGACGACGTTTCCAGTTGCGAACCACCTCCCCGCGTATGGTTTCCCCAGGAATGCTACCCGGAACCACAATTGTTTTGTTATCAAGCGTCGTTTCTCCCAAGTATTTATTATTAAACCGCTCGATGGTAACCGTGAGGGAGTCTCCGGTTTGTAACTCTTTGAGATTAACTGCGTCTTCTGATTGCACCATCGTGTCTTAAAAAATAAAAAGAAAAAATAGGGGCGAACAGTGATTCGCCCTCGCAAAAAATAATGTTGCGTTATTTAGACACTTGCTAATTCTGGTTCGGGGCGTTTACTGTTACGAATCCCTTCAATGGCAGCAGCGTAATCATCTGCTTTAAATACCGCAGATCCAGCAACAATCGCATTAGCGCCCGCTTCTAAAACTTGCCAAGTGTTGTTTCCTTTCAAACCACCATCGACTTCAATCCAAGGATCGAGTCCGCGTTCATCACACATTTTCCGTAATTGACGGATTTTCGGCAGAATTGAGGGGATAAATTTCTGTCCACCAAATCCGGGATTGACGCTCATAATCAGGACTAAATCACATAGTTCGAGAGTGTAGTCAATTAATTCTAAAGGTGTCCCCGGATTGAGAACCACCCCTGCTTGTTTGCCTTCGTTTTTAATTAACTGTAAAGTACGGTGGAGGTGGGGCGAGGCATTGTGTTCAGCATGAACAGAAATAATATCAGCACCGGCTTTTGCGAAATCGGCAACATATTTTTCCGGTTCAACAATCATCAGGTGAACATCAAGGGGTTTTTGGGTTAAAGGACGAATCGCATCCACCACCAGTGGACCAATGGTGATGTTGGGAACAAAGCGTCCATCCATTACATCCACATGAATCCAATCCGCACCCGCTTGATCAACCGCTTTAATTTCTTCTCCTAAACGACTGAAATCAGCAGATAAAATAGAAGGAGCAATAACAGTTTGTTTTTGGCTCATTTTGAGCAGTCCTCAATTATTTCTTATATTTGGTGTCAATTTTAACAAAAACTTTAACATTTCTTCGGAAAGATTGGAACGCATCCTATGAGAAAAACGTTAATGGGAGTCTTAGGGAGTCTAGGCGGTTTAACTTTAATTAGTCCCTTGCTTGCCCTTGATTATTCTATTGGTGAACTGGGCATTGATGCCCGTCGGCTTCAAGATCCCCCTTATAATTTACTAGGGCGAAAAATTGCCATTGGACAAGTTGAAATTGGCAGAGCGGGAAAATTTGGTTGGGATAAAGCAGCAGTGGGGAATTATCCCTTTACGCTCGCTGATGTTTTTTATCGCGATCGCGCAGCCAATCCCAATCAACACTTAGATCCCCATGCGGTGATGGTGGCAACGGTGATGATCTCTCAAGAAAAAGGGTTACGAGGGGTTGCACCAGAAGCAAAACTCTACAGCAGTGCGGTGGGTTCGTTAAGTCAAGCGGGACAACCCGAAGAATGTCTGACGGCTCAATATACGGCTCTGCGAAATAGTGGGGATGTGAGAGCGATTAATTTTAGTTTTGGTGATTCTTTAGAGCGCGATCCCCGAGACAATGCCCAACTTGATGGCGATGCCCTCCTCACCCAGTGTGTTGACTGGTCAGCACGGGTTCATAATACCTTGTATGTCATTGCGGGCAATCAGGGGGAAGGGGGAATTCCGATTCCGACTGATCAATATAACGGAATTACTGTCGCTTATAGCACGCAGCGCAACCAACAATATACTAAAGTGGGTTTTCCCAATCTGGGCGGTGAACCCACCGGAATTGGTCGGCGCTTAGTCGCCAAAGAAATTAATACCAGAGGGCGTTCTGGAGTCAGTTTAGTTGCCCCAGGCGATGAGATTACGGTCTATCATCCAGAAAAAGAAACCATTAGTGTCAGTGGAACCAGTTTTGCTGCGCCCCATGTCACCGGTAGTGTTGCCCTCTTACAAGAATACAGCGATCGCGTTTTGCATCGGTTTGCCAATCGTCAGTCTCCTTTGCGCTGGAGTCTCGCAGCCCGGAATCATGAGGTGATGAAAGCAGTATTACTCAATGCTGCGGATAAAATCAATAACCCAGCCTTGGGGATGACGCGCACCCTTTATAGTAAACAAAATGAGACTTGGTTGGAAGCAAACGCCTACAAAAATCCCGATATTCCCCTCGATTTAGAAATGGGAGCCGGTCATCTCAACACCTATCGCGCCTATCAACAGTTTCGTGCTGGGCAGTGGCATCCTGAAAACAGTGTCCCCACGATTGGGTGGGATTATCATGAAATTTCTGCCAATTCTCATCAAGACTATTACATCGCGCAACCCCTCGCTGCGGGGAGTTATGCAACCCTTACCTTAGCTTGGGATCGGTTTGTGGAACTGGAAGATAAAAACAATAATGGTCGCTATGATTTAGGAGAAACCTTTCGCGATCGCGGCTTAAATGACCTCAATCTTTTTTTAGTTTCCACTGAAAATCAAGGAGACGTGAGTCAAAAGTGTGCTTCAGTCAGTGAAGTTGATAGTGTCGAACACATTTTCTGTAAAGTACCAGTAACAGGACGTTACAAAATTCGGGTTCAATTTGCGAAACAAGCTCATCATGAGACGCAACCTTATGGGTTAGCTTGGTGGACAATTTCGGAGTGAACTTGTTTTTGCACCTGTTCTAAATATTGCTGTACTGCTTGCGCTTCGGTTCCCGGAAGCGGAAAACTCCCTAAAATTTCTAAAACGGTTTGATCCGTTTCCGTATTCATTTGTACCAATGCCGAATCTAAGGGTTGATCATACTGCCAAAAGGTTTCTATATCCCACTGAGACCTTTCTTCTGGTGTTTCCTCAGATGTCGTTGGTGTAACGGTTTCTTCCCCTGCGACTGGTTCGGTAATGCCTGCTGCGTTTTGCTGACGAATCTCCCGAATTTGCTCTAAAATTTCTGAGCGGGTTCGTCCTCGTAACTGAAATAAAACAAACGGGTCTTCGCTAAACCGATCTGCTAATTCATAATACACCGCAGCGATATGTTTACAAGGATTTTTCGGGTCAGGACAATTACAACGAGAATGAACATCTGATAAAGAGAAAGGAAATAAACTTAAGCCATTAGCAATGAACACTTCTTCAATATTCTCCGGCATTTCTCCCGCTAATAATTGCGCGGAAAAGATGGCTTTTTCGGCTAAACTTTGAATCACATAATTCCAATCTTCATCACTAAAACGGTCTAATTTAATCCACAGATGATAAGGCTCGTCAGCAGTTCCTTGCACATCTGCGGTTACTTTTGCTCCTTCAAAATCAATACTGAGAATATTCCCTTCTCGGGCATAATTGCGCCCGCGTTCCAGACGCTTTTTAAACCGATATTTTTCTAATAAATCCAGCCATTGCAGCGCCCACCATTGTCGTTCTGTCATTGTTATTTCTCCTTAGAAGTGCAGTTTGATAATTACCAAATTCTTTGTATTGAATAAGCATCAAAAACGCGATCACGACTAGCTATAATTAAAGAATGATTCATTGCTTGTGCAACTAACATTCGATCAAATGGATCCCGATGGTGTAAAGGTAAGTGGCGAATCAAAGCTGTATCACGAAATGAAATAGGAAGTAAAATAATGTCAGAAGATTCAACTTCAATGCCAATGATTTCATAATTTCGTTTTAGAGATAACTTTCCCAAGTTTAGCTTAATCGCAATCTCCCATAAACTTGCGATGCTAACATATACAACATCAGCTTTATCAATCTTCTCTCTGAGAGAGTCTGGTAAATTTGGGTCATCTTCCGATAGCCAAATAAAAGCGTGAGTGTCTAAGAGAAAAGCACTCATTCCATATAATCCTGAAAATCTTCTAATGGTTCATCAAAGTCTTCTGGTAATGGTAAGACAAAAGTTCCTTTCAAAATTCCGGAGCGCCGTTTTTTTTCTAAGTTTTGATCCGAGTGAGTTGTGTTTGTTTTTTTCTCCATTAAATATTCCGCATAATTCAATAATTCAGTTTTTAAATGTTCAGGCATTTTGCTAATTGTTTGCCAGAGTTCGAGATCAGTATTCATGATTTTTCATTGTTACTTTTTCCATCAGTCTGGATGAAGTTGTTGCATAGAGATTTGATTTGTTATTTCCCTCGCGGGAAGTGTTCAATATATTAAATAGTAGAGACGTTCCATGCTTCGACACACTCAGCAATAGGAACACCTCTACTATTTTAGGTTCGGACGATCAGAAGACAGGGGAGGGAATTACATCATTCCCATGCCTCCCATGCCTCCCATTCCGCCCATACCACCCATTCCGCCCATAGCAGCGGATGGATCAGCACCGGCTTCTTCTTCTTGCGGTTCTTCGACCACGAGAGCTTCAGTGGTAATAATCATACCCGCGATCGAGCCTGCATTTTGTACTGCCGAACGGACGACTTTTGCAGGGTCAATAATTCCAGCAGCAATCATGTCTTCATACTCACCAGTGAGCGCGTTATAACCCACGTTAAATTCTGTTGCTCGGACATTTTCCACAACAACAGAGCCTTCGACACCGGCGTTATCTGCCATTTGCGCCAGAGGGGCTGCGAGGGCTTTACCGACTAAGGCTGCACCGATTTGTTCTTCGGGGTGCGTGAGGGTCTTTTTGAATTCATCGACTTTAGCAGCAAGATGAATTAAAGTTGTACCGCCACCGGGAACAATCCCTTCTTCTACGGCTGCTTGGGTCGCGTTGAGTGCGTCTTCAATGCGGAGTTTCCGTTCTTTTAATTCGGTTTCAGTTGCAGCACCGACTTTAATCACAGCAACACCGCCAGCAAGTTTGGCAATGCGCTCTTGCAGTTTTTCTTTGTCGTATTCAGAATCGGTTTCGGCAAGTTGTTTCCGAATTTGGTTGACGCGCTTATCGACATCGCCTTTATTTTCACCATTGGAAACAATGACACTGCTGTCTTTATCAATGGTGACGCGACGCGCGGTTCCGAGCATATCTACGGAAACCGAATCAAGGGTTAAGCCCACATCTTCAGAAATCAGTTGTCCGCCTGTGAGAACCGCAATGTCTTGTAACATTTGTTTCCGGCGATCACCAAAACCTGGCGCTTTAATGGCGGAAACGTTGAGAACGCCCCGTGCTTTGTTAACAACGAGGGTAGCGAGGGCTTCCCCTTCAATGTCTTCTGCAATGACTAACAGAGGCTGTCCTTGGCGAGAAACTTGTTCCAAGATTGGCACTAAGTCTTGGATGGCACTGATTTTCTTATCAGTGATTAAGATGCGAGGATTTTCAAACTCGACAATTTGCCGTTCTTGGTCAGTGATGAAATAAGGGGAAAGATAACCACGATCAATTTCCATCCCTTCCACGACATCGAGTTCGGTGGCGAGAGATTTGGATTCTTCTACAGTGATCACGCCATCTTTGGTCACTTTTTCCATCGCATCGGCGATCATCTGACCAATTTCTTCATCGTTTCCCGCAGAAACCGTTGCGACTTGCGCGATCGCGCTGCCTTCAACAGGCTTAGCAACGTTGGCAATTTCTTCCACTAAAAAGTTAACGGTTTTTTCGATCCCACGACGAACTGCAACGGGGTTAGATCCCGCAGCGACGTTTTTTAATCCTTCGCGGATCATGGCTTGAGCGAGAACTGTAGCGGTGGTTGTTCCATCCCCAGCCACATCGTTCGTTTTGGAAGCAACTTCTTGAATTAAGCGCGCGCCGGTATTCTCAAGAGGGTCTTCTAATTCAATTTCTTTAGCAGCAGTAATCCCATCATTTACAATTTGGGGATTTCCATATTGTTTTTCTAATAATACATTACGTCCTTTGGGACCCAGAGTAATCCGAATCGCATTGGCAAGGGCATCAACGCCTCGTTCGAGAGACCGTCTTGCTTTTTCGTTAAAAGATACGATTTTAGGCATCGTTGTAATTTTTATGTATTGTCGTCGTCCATCAATAGCCAATTTAGCACTCTCTTAGATGGAGTGCTAAGCCTGTGCCGAGTAGGGATATCCGAACTCTTTTTCGTTATTTGTTGGTTAATCGCAAATTCAAATGTCACCCTCTTCACCCATGTGAATCCGAATCAGTTGATATTCTCCTTGGCGACCAAGAAACGTCACTTGTTCCCCTTGAGCAATCAGGCTGTCCAGTTTACGAGGATGACTTAAAAGCAGTACCGATTCTGTTTTAGGTTGAGATTTCAGATGCGCGATCGCGTATTTTGTTTTGTCTAAATACGTCACTTGATGTTGGGTGTAAAAAGCAACACTCGGCTTTTCCATACCAATCATAATTAATTCTTCTTCCGGCTTTCTCACCTGTTGCTCTAACCGTGATAATTCTCTTAACGGTTTTTGTCGTAATTGATCCACTAAAAACACAGCCGGCTGCAACACAAAGACAAATGTTAATAACATGGCGAAGAGGTTAATTCCCCACAGCCAACGCCAGTATTTTTGTGCTATTAAAACGAGAAAAATTAAAATCCCTGCCCCAGACCAAATGACAGTTGCTGCTAAATGTAAGCCGGCTTGGGAATACATTTCTGACAAGTTAGGTGCTGCGGGGTCATAACCAATAAAGTTAGGGCTATAGAAGAATGTTCCCGCTAAAGCTAGGGTAAATATCAAATTAAAGAAACCATTAACTTTTAGACCATTAGTTGCATGATCATCAACTAAATAAGCACTCCAAAATAACCCCATTAAAATCGCAGCAGCTGGCAACAAAGGAATCACATAACTGGGAAGTTTGGTAACAGCAATGGTGAAGAAAATAAAAATAATGGCAAACCAGAAAAAAGCAAATAATCCTAACTGTTTGTCTCGGGGTTGTTGCTTCCAAAATCGTCTCCGCCAAATTTGTAGTTGCGCGATCGCGCTTGGTAAATAAACGGATAAAGGTGCAAATCCAATTAAGACTACTAAAAAATAAAAGTACCACGGCGCATCATGATCATTCACCACATCTGTAAAGCGTTGAAAGTTATGATACCCGAAGAAAGAGTCAATGTAATTTTGCCCATTTTCGAGAATGACTAAAACATACCAAGGAACCGTTAAAATCAAGAAAATAACCAGTCCAGACATGACTTGCATTTCTCGGAATACAAGCCATAAATTGCCTTGATAGAGTAAAAATCCAATAATAATCAATCCCGGTAAAACTAAACCCACAGGACCTTTTGCTAGAACCGCAAGGGCTGTAAAAATATAAAACGCAATATACCAATTCGACGGCTTTCTGAAACTAAAAAAAGGAGGAGGCATTTCTTGTTCTGAGTCAACATAGCCCATAAAAAAACATAACAAAGCACTCCCCATACAGCCGGTTAATAATAAGTCTGAAACCCCAGTCCGCGCCCAAATAATAAACTCTGGTGTGAGCGCGAGGGTGACAGCCCCAATCAAACTTGCCCAACGTTTTTGG
>JAVLCL010000072.1:0-10056 GCA_031580825.1 Halothece sp. Uz-M2-17 | reverse complement strand
TAAAGCCGTGATGACTGTTTTACCCGCAGCAGAAAAATTAAAAGATCCGCTTCCTTCTCACTTACGCCAACAATATCGTTTCTTATCTCTCCCAGAAGCCGTCAGTAATCTGCATTTCCCTCCCGATCATGATACCCTTGCTCATGCTAGACGACGCTTGATTTTTGATGAATTTTTCTTTCTCCAACTGGGGTTTCTCAGTCGTCGCCAACAACAAAAAGAAACCCAGCAGAGTGTTATCCTTAATCCTACCGGAAAACTAATCGATCAATTTAAAGCAGTCCTTCCCTTCCAGTTAACGAACGCTCAGCAGCGTGTGGTGAGTGATATTCTTCAAGACTTAAATTCCGAAACGCCGATGAATCGTCTAGTGCAAGGTGATGTGGGGTCAGGAAAAACAGTTGTTGCGGTCTTTGCCATTCTCGCAGCGATTCAGTCGGGGTATCAAGCAGCACTGATGGCACCGACAGAAGTCCTTGCGGAACAACATTATCGAAAATTAGTAGGCTGGTTCAACTTACTCCATCTTCCCGTAGAACTTCTCACTGGATCAACTAAAACAGCAAAACGACGGGAAATCCATCAACAATTAGAAACGGGACAACTGCCTTTACTGGTGGGAACTCATGCCTTAATTCAAGATACAGTGAACTTTCAACGTTTAGGATTAGTAGTCATTGATGAACAGCATCGGTTTGGAGTCCAGCAGCGATCGCGCTTACTTAATAAAGGTCATTCCCCCCATGTTTTGAGTATGACTGCAACGCCAATTCCTCGTACTCTTGCTTTAACTTTACATGGCGACTTAGATGTGTCGCAAATTGATGAACTTCCTCCCGGACGACAAGATATTCAAACCACAGCTTTATCTGGGAAAGATCGTCGTCAGGCTTATGATTTAATCCGGCGAGAAATTGCCCAAGGGCGACAAGCCTATGTTGTTTTACCCTTAGTGGAAGAATCGGAAAAATTAGATGTTCGTTCTGCAATTGAAGAACAGAAAAAACTACAAGACAGTATTTTTCCTGAGTTTCAGGTGGGCTTACTTCATGGTCGCATGAGTTCCCAAGAAAAAGAGGAAGCGTTAAAGGCGTTTCGAGAGCATGAAACCCAAATTATTGTTTCTACAACGGTGATTGAAGTGGGGGTCGATGTTCCCAATGCAACCGTCATGTTAATTGAAAATGCCGAACGGTTTGGCTTATCGCAATTGCACCAGCTACGAGGAAGAGTGGGACGTGGCGAACATAAATCTTATTGTATTTTAGTCAGTGGATCGAAAACGGATACCGCAAAACAACGGTTAGGAGTCTTAGAACAATCTCGGGATGGCTTTTTTATTTCTGAGATGGATATGCGATTTCGTGGACCCGGAGAAGTGTTAGGAAAACGACAATCAGGGCTTCCTGACTTTGCTTTAGCGAGTTTAGTCGAAGATCAAGAAGTGTTAGTCTTAGCCAGAGAAGCAGCGGAAAAACTCATTTTTAGAGATAACAATTTAGACGACTATCCGCGATTAAAACAGGAATTAGAACGGCGTTACTTAAAACTTATGGGGGAAACAATCCTAGCTTAGGGCTTGCTAAACAAGTCCAATTATCGGTTTAGCTAGGCAAAAGTCAATTTGCCCCAGGCAATACTGAAGAAGGAAAGTAGGAAAAGCCAGACATTTTCTTGGAAGGTGCAACGTTTTCTGCCTTGATCATTCAATTCCCATGCACTTTTTCCAAGAATTAAGAGGCTTAAAACCTGATTGAGTAAGGGTTTCCGTTTTATTCAGCAAGCCCTAATTCTTCTTAGTTGGAAAAATCCGAAAGTGACAGAAGAGGGATATATGCGCCTATACCAATTATCCTAAATTTTTAGTCTGAATTTTTACTCTGATCTTCGTTATTTTCTTCTTGAGGAATTGAGCGAATTAAGGTGGAGTTTGTATTGGATTGTAAATGAAGTAAATAACTACTCACGGCGATGAGTAAAACAGCACTTGCAAATAAAAGGAGATCGAGAGTTGTCTTAATCTCCATTGATAGTGCTTTTTTAAAAAAGCTGATTACCATCACCATGATAATCACTTGCAAAATTTTATGTTTGAGTTGATCTAGGTTCTCAATTTGTAAAATCTTAACTTCCTGAAATTGAAAGCGAACATCAATTTCCGAAATAAATAGCTCATAAATGCCAAAGCTAAAAATTAATAAAACAATACCGATTAAATAATGATCAATTCCGCCAACTACTTTCGTGATGACTTCAATAAACGCACCATCTTTTCGATAGTCGGCTTGAAAACTATGAAGAATTCCTTCGACAACTTCCAAACTACCAATAACAAAAAAATTAAGTGTACTGAGTAACCCAAAAAGAACTGGAATTAGTGCAAATAAACGAAACTTCCAGAGGCTTAATTCAAAATAGGCTTCAATCTTTTTGGGATTCAACATGATTTGTTATTTGTTATTGGTCATTAGTCTCTGGTCATTGACCATTACTGATCAAAAAAAGAGGTTGGATTTGATAAAATGCGTCCAACCTCAAAGAATTAAATTAAGCGGTTGCTTCTGCTTCTAAAGAAGCGAGGGGTGCTGGAATTTCGTCTGATGGGGCTTGAAAACTTCCGGTGAGAACAAATTCCAAACGTAACTTTAACCAGTTAATGAAATTAACATTAGTAGAAATAACAGCAACCGAAGGCTGAGGACATTTTTCTTTAACTGATTTCAAGCTGGGGGCTTCTAAAAAAGCCGGTTGTTTGACTAACCAAAAGTCAATTTCTTTGTTATGTTCTTTGTAATAACGATACCGTTCTTCTAAGACTTCTTGAAACGGTTCTTCTTCTAACAGGAATTTTTGGCTGGCTAAAAGGTAATAATAAGTTTGCATCGTTTCCTTACTGTTTGATGAGTGACTTCATTTCACGGACGGCTCTTTCTAATCCTACCAAGACTGCCCGAGCGATGATACTATGACCGATGTTGAGTTCTTCCATGCCAGGAATTGCAGCAACAGGAGAAACATTATAGTACGTTAACCCGTGTCCTGCATTCAATCGTAATCCTAAAGAGAGCGCGCGATCGCTGCTCGTTTTTAATTGATCTAATTCTTTCTCTCGGGTGGCTTCGGTTTTGGCTTCGGCGTATCTCCCAGTATGGAGTTCAATAATTTTCGCCCCCGTATCTGCTGCTGCTTGAATTTGAACTGGATCAGGGTCAATAAACCAACTCACGGGAATTTCAGCACTTTGCAATTTTTCCACAATTTGGGTCATCCGAGATAAATCACCCGCAACATCTAATCCGCCTTCGGTGGTCACTTCTTCCCGTTTTTCAGGGACAATTGTGACATAATCCGGCTTAATCTCTAAAGCAATGGCAACCATTTCCTCAGTGGGAGCCATTTCTAAGTTTAAGTGAGATTGCACGGTTTCTCGCAACAGACGAACATCGCGATCTTGAATGTGGCGACGATCTTCTCGTAAATGCACGGTAATGCCATCTGCGCCACCAAGTTCGGCTAATACGGCTGCTGCAACGGGATCCGGTTCGATGGTACGTCGTGCTTGTCGAATCGTAGCAATATGGTCAATATTCACCCCGAGGGTTACAGAGGAGTCTGGCTGAGTCATATTTTGACAAAACAAAGGAAAATAATAAGCCCGATCCAAGATAACATCTTCTAAGGTTTCGGATTCTGGGAAAAGGTAGCATCAGGGGCAACATTTCCGATAAAATCACCTCAGGAAGTCTTGCTGAGGAGAAAGCATGAGGAATCGACCCTTAGGCGTTGCGATTGTCGGAACTGGCTTTGGACAAAAAGTGCATTTACCGGTGTTTCAGATTCATGAAGAAACCCAACCGGTTGCCGTCTATAACCCTAGCTTAGACAAAGCGCGCGCGATCGCGCAAGACAATGATATTCCCCACGCCAGTAACCAACTCGACACGATTCTCTCTCTCCCTGATGTGGATGCCGTCAGTATTTCCACACCGCCCTTTTTACACTACGAGATGGCAAAAGCGGTAATCAATGCTGGGAAACATCTTCTCCTCGAAAAACCCCTCAACTTAAACGCCGAAGAAACCCGAGAACTTTATCATTTAGCAAGAGAAAAAGGAGTCGTTGCAGCCAGTGACTTTGAATTTCGTTGTGTTCCCGAATGGCAACTGTTAGCGGAATATTTACAAAATGGTTATGTCGGGAAAAAGCGGTTAGTTAAAATTGACTGGGTATTAGGAAGACGCGCCAACCCAGAAGGAAGTTGGAACTGGTACGCCCAGAAAGAGAAAGGTGGTGGGGCGTTAGGCGCAGTAGGGTCTCATGCTTTTGATTATATTAACTGGTTATTTGGTGGCGTAAATCGCTTATGTGCTGTATTATCCACAGCAATCCCCGAACGCCCAGATCCCAAAGAAAATGGGAAACTCAAAGCCGTTGATTCTGATGATACTTGTTTGCTAATGTTAGAGTTAGCAGATGGAACCCCTTGTCAGTTAAGCATTAGTTCCGTGGCGTATCAAGGACGAGGACATTGGCTAGAAATTTACGGCGATCGCGCAACAGTCGTCTTAGGAAGTGGTAACCTCAAAGATTATATTCATGGTTTCCGGATGTTAGCAGCACCCGCCGGAGAAGAACTGTCAGAAGTCTTTATTCCCCAACATCTCAGTTTCCCAAAAGTCTATCAAGAAGGACGCATTGCACCGGTTTTGCGCTTAGTGGATCATTGGGTAAAAGCCATTCAAACTCAAAAACCGATGACTCCCTCCTTGCGAGAAGGAGTTTATTCGCAATTATTGATGGATTTAACGCATCAATCCCATGAACAACAGCGTTGGATTGATGTTCCTGATTTTGAGGCATTTTTAGGGCGATAAAATATCCCATGAAAACCCTTGTTTACCAAAGCG
Source organism: Halothece sp. Uz-M2-17 (assembly GCA_031580825.1). GTDB lineage: Bacteria > Cyanobacteriota > Cyanobacteriia > Cyanobacteriales > Rubidibacteraceae > Halothece. The sequence goes on along the minus strand of JAVLCL010000072.1, from coordinate 5,149 downwards.
TCTGTCCGGATCAAATTCCAGATTGGATACAAACTTGTTTAGAAAGTGTTCGCGGTTGGTGTAAGCAAGAAAATTATGATTATGCCTTAATTGGAGATGAAATTTTTTCTATTATTCCAGATTGGTATTGGGAAAAAACTTGCCATCAAAAAGTAATAGCAACCGATTTAGGACGACTTTTATTAGCAAGAAAATTTTTGGAAGAAGGGTATGATCGCGTGATTTGGTTGGATGCCGATGTATTCATTTTTGCCCCAGAATTATTCAAAATCACTATAACCCAAGAGTATGCATTTGGACGAGAAGTCTGGATTCAACATCATAAAAATAAGCAATTAAAAGCCTATCCCAAAATTCATAATGCCGTGTGCGTTTTTTGTCAAGGAAATAGCTTTCTAGACTTTTATATTCATGCTTGTCAGCGCATCATTCAAAACTTTCAAGGGACACAAATGGTTCCGCAACTTGTAGGACCCAAGTTTTTGAGTTTGCTGCATAATACAATAAACTTACCTGTTATCCCAGAAGTGGCAATGTTCAGTCCCTTAGTTTTAAGAGATATTTTAAATGGAGGTGGAGAGGCTTTAAAACTCCATCAAGAAACTCAGAATAGTCCCATTTATGCTGCTAATTTAAGTGGATCGTTGGTTGAGAAAGAAGAAGGGTTAAGTGAAGACAATTACCAGAAAGTAACACAATTATTGCTTGATAATAAAACGTTTTAATTAAAACTCCTGATCGATGCCAGTTGCAACAAAAAACTCTTCAGTATCGGAAAGGAGTTGTTGCCCCCAGTTATTTTCCGCTAAAACATCCAGATTAGCCCAGCGAGAATCTGAGCGCAATGCTGTTTGTTGTAATGCAGAAGCCGGTTCGCGCTTTCCTTGTTGATAGAGAGCAACGGCTAAGGCTAGTTTTGGTTCCGCAGCATTTTCTGAGATTTGGGTAGCTTGTCGCCAGTAAGATATAGCTTGAGAGATGTTTCCTTGTTCATATTGAATTAAACCAATATTATTCACCACTTGCCAAACGTTTTCGTTGCGATCAAGAGCCTTTTGGTAAGCATTGACAGCTGCTTCCAGTTTCCCTTGCTGATGATAAATCACCCCTTGTTTATAATAGAGACTTGCATCTTCTGGTTTTAATTTTATTGCCTGCTGAAAATCGCTGAGGGCTGCTTCCAGTTCCCCTTTCTGGAAATAAGTAATTCCTCGATTTTTATAAGCCAATGCGGAATCTTTAGCAAGACGAATCGCTTCTTCAAAATCAGTCAAGGCTTGGTCTAAGTTCCCTTGTTGGGCATATGCTAATCCCCGTTTATTATAAGTCGCTGCATCATTCCCTAGATATTCCAGTGCTTGATCAAAATCTTCAATCGCTCCTGCTAAGTTCCCTTTTTGCGCCCGAATAATACCTCTCTGGTTATGCGCGATCGCGCGTTTGATTTCACGAACTAACTTGCGATAAGCCATCGCTTGTCTCGGTTGCAGAAAACGATCATTGAGTTGGAGGGCGCGTTGAACATCGGCAAAAGCCTTCCTGAGGTTTCCCTGTCGTTGATACGTGAGACTGCGTTGATAATAGGCGCGTTCATATTTAGAATCCAGTTTTATCGCTTGATTGAAGTCTTGAATTGCTAGTTGAAGCTGTCCTTGCTTTTTGCGGGTGATTCCTCGCTTGTAATAGGGAGTGGGGTCATCAGGATAGTTCTGAATCGCTAAATCATAGACTTCGATCGCTTCTGCGTAGTTGCCTTGTTTTTCCTTGCTTTCAGCAACTTGGTAATAATGAATGGCAGGGGGGTTGAGAAAGCAGCCTTGAACAAGAACACCACTGAGGCTGACTGTTAGCAGCCAACTCGGGAAACAGGGAACTTTTCTCATAAGCTATCACTTGCGATGATCAATAATGACTAACCTATCTGTAACAGAGATTAATCAGAGTGAGTAGAAGCAACGGAGAAAAGTTGCTCCTACTACCAGTTAACCTTTGTAATTGAGGCAATTTAGAGATACAGATCGCGCTTTAACTTACTGATTCTGGGTTAGAAAGGGTGGAAGTAGTTGCTTGATTGTGTTTTTTACTACGCTTATGCAGATATCGTAGTCCCAACATTCCGCCGAGGGCGACAACGCCTAAGCCAGAAGAAACATCAAAAGGAACCGGTGTGGCTGTAACTGTTCCACCAGAAGCACTGGAGAAACCGAAGTTAGCAGAATCAGTAAAATTGATAGTTCCACTTGTTGTATCAAGAAGGTATTCTGAATTACTACCAATTGAGAAACCAGTGGTTGTGTTGCTGTCTCCTGACTGCAAGAGTGTATTGCTGCTAATTTCATAATTAAAGTTGAAATCCGGAGTAAAGCCAACTAAGTCACTGAGATTATATGTAGCTAAATCTCCGACGGCAGAATCATTAAACGTGACATTAAAAGCAGTAATTTCATTAGTGCGGATGAAGTCATCCTCGTCAGAGTTGTTAGCACTGAAAACCCCTGAAAGAGAAACAGTTCCTCCGTTCAATGTTGTTGTGTTTGAAGTCCAATTGATCTCAGCAGTGATTGTACTAGCAGATGCTGCGGTTGTTACCAATGTAGCCGTAGTAACTAAGCCAAACAGTTTTAATGTTTTGAGTTGAAATGTCATTTTACTCTCCTCGAATTGAGTGGTTGTATTACAGGTTTGATGTCAGGTGAAAAAACCTGACTTTTGAGCAAGGGTTGTCCTTAGATACTGGTAAAGTCTGTAGCATCAACTGAAGTGCTACTGACATTAGCCAATAATGCAAGAGTTGTGTCATCAGGAGCAACAATGCGGGTATGGATGCCAAAAAAGTCTTCTACTGATACTGAATCAAAAGTGAGACCACCAGTAAGACCTAACCGATCAGTGCCATCTTCAAAGTCAAAGATTACATCTTGTCCATTCCCTTGTTCGAGAGCAAAGATATCTGCTCCTGAACCGCCATAGATTTGATCAACTCCTGCTCCACCAAAGATGACATCCTCTCCAGCTTCTCCAAACAGCCGATCATCACCGTCTCCTCCACGGAGTTCATCATTACCATTACCCCCTTCTAACTTGTCGTTTGCTGAACCGCCAATGAGGGTATCATCACCGTCTTCACCATCTAAGTTGACTGATGTTGTTGCCTCACTGCGGTCAATCCTTTCGTTATTGTTGTCACCTTCATCATTAATCACTCCTTCACGAACTGCCAAGGTAAAGGTTGCACTTGCACTAAGCTGACCAGTATCTTCTACTGTGACGGTTACAGTCTTGGATTCAATTGTTGTGGGAGTACCACTAAAAACTTGGGTATCAGGATCAAAACTGATACCAGAAGGAAGACCAGTAGCTGTATAAGTGAGAGTATCTCCATCTGCGTCAGAGAAGATATTATCAGGAAGTGTGTAATTAAATGCAGTGTTAACATCAATTCCTTGACTGGGAATCGCGTTTTCTACTGTGGGAGCATCATTAACCGGATTAACTGTCACTTCCACGCTTCCACTGGTGGCATTCCCGTCATTATCTTCAATGGTGTAGGTGAAGTGGTCGGTGCCATTAAAGTTCAGATCAGGAGTATAGTCAATGGTGTTGTTGGAATTGACAACAGCCTCTCCATTGTTCCCCTGGGTGGTAATTTCAAGTTGGTTCAGAGAATTGAATTCGTCATTTGCAAGAACATCAAGGGTTAAAGTGTTATCTTCATCAATACTGTCTTGGTCATCACGAGCAATAATCTGAAGTTCAACGGCTCCGATATCAACGGTGCCAAAATTTAAGCGATCAAAGCCAGTCCCTCGTTGATCAAAAGGAATTTTCTCACTGGTGTTATTATCTCCATCTAAGTCCTTAACATCAGCAGGGATGAGACTGTTATCTCCTGCATTAATCGCTGGGGAATTAGCAGTGAGCGCGATCGTTTTTGTCGGTCCACCGTTGTCTTGTAAACCTGCGGGGTCGAGAAGAGGGTCTTGATTTTTGATGTTGCTGTTGTCAGTACCATTAATTTGGTCAGCGTTGTCTTCAATCAAGCTAAAACTGGCGTTAATTGTTCCCTGAGTTGAACCCGCTTCGTTATAAAGGTCATTCCCTTGATTAGCAGTATTATTAGCAACAATACTGTTAATCAAAGTCGCTGTATCATCACCACCACTATCGTTAAAAATCCCTCCACCATCATCATCTGCGGAATTGCCCGAGACGGTGCTGTTGCTTAGGGTCGCTGTGCCATTGTTAGAAATCCCTCCACCACCATCATATGCGGAATTGCCCGAGACGGTGCTGTTGCTTAGGGTCGCTGTGCCAAAAGTGTTATAAATCCCTCCACCATCATCATATGCGGAATTGCTCGAGACGGTGCTGTTGCTTAGGGTCACTGTTCCATTGTTAGAAATCCCTCCACCATCATTATCTGCGGAATTGCCCGAGACAGTGCTGTTGCTTAGGGTCGCTGTGCCAAAAGTGTTATAAATCCCTCCACCATCATCATATGCGGAATTGCTCGAGACGGTGCTGTTGCTTAGGGTCGCTGTTCCATTGTTATTAATCCCCCCGCCCGAGTATGCGGAATTGCCAGTGATAGTGCTGTTACTGAGGGTTAAGTTTTCACGGTTGAAGATTCCGCCACCATTATTCCCAAAACCTGAGAGACTCCCACCTGTAATCTTAACTCCATCAAGGGTGACATCGATCGCGCTACTCTCTTCATCATCAATGTTAAAGATGCGGAAATCAGCCGTTGCGTCACTCGCCCGTTTGACAGTTACATCAGGTGTTCCATCGCTATTCCCGCCATCGATGGTCACCGCTTTGTCGATCACTAATTCCCCTAATCCTTCGTCAAGGGTAATGCTGTCAATGCCATCAGCAAAAGTAATCGTCCCCCCAGGCGCGATCGCGCTAATGGCTTCTCGCAGACTAATATCCCCCTCACTGAAGTCGCCATCATTTTCATCTGTGGCGTTATCGACTTCAATATTTAGGGTGAACTCAACTGCACCAATATCTACACCGTTGCCATCATCTCGCGGTAATCCTCGTTGATCGGTGGTTAGGTTGTTGGGGTTATCTCCCGCATTAATGGCTGGGGAGTTAGGCGCAAGCGCGATCGTTTCGGTGACACCGCCATTATCTTGCAGGA
>JAVLCL010000071.1:0-10077 GCA_031580825.1 Halothece sp. Uz-M2-17 | reverse complement strand
GCGTAAGCCTAATTGATGTTCATAGGATAATCTTTTCAGTTCCTGTGAATAACTGTTAATTGCTTCAATACCTTCAGTGGTTTTGAGCTTTTGTATTGTATTTTCAGCAAGAATTTGAATTTTCTGCTCAAAACTGACCTTAGTCATATTTTGTTCTAGCAACTTAAAGACTTGTTCATAATAATCTTGCTGGTTATAACTCCGAAACTGAAATTCAGTTTGCTCAATTTTTAGAAAGCTATCTTTAGCTTCCAAAGCAGCGTGAACCATTTCATTCGCTTCATATAACCCTGCGTATTCTCCCACTCCCTTTAAAAAGGAGGATCGCATCTTTAATAATAAAAGAAATTCAGGATGGCCAAACTTAGCATTATCTAATCCTGACATGGAAGGAGCGATATTTTCTAGTTGTGTTAACGCGCGGTTATGCAGGAAAATACTGTTATCAGGTATGGGTTCTCTCTTAAAAAGTGTTGTGATTTTTTCTCGGAAACTATAGTCTCCCCATAAAGGAGAATCCCACCAAGGCTTTTCGACATTGGAGTGTTGCTGAGGTTCGACATTAGAGTGTTGTTGAGAAATGTCTTGAGAATTGATTTTCATAGTTTCCCCTTATTCTCGATGAATTCAACTAGAAATTGCTAGAAATTCATTAATCATGTATGATAGTGATCAATTTCCTACAAGTAATTACTGAGAGCTAAAATACTCAACTTTCTTACAATTATCTAGCTGTTTGCCAATATTTTGTCTAGGTTTTAGTTGGTGGTATTCTATAATAATTCTTTGGGGAATGTATGGACTTAGATCACGATTAAAAATGCAGCAAGTATATGTTCTATTGCGATAACGTGAAATAGTAAACTCTGTTCTTAGTTGGTAATTTTTTGGTAAAAAAAGACTATTTTGTTACGCCCTCTTCGTTAGACTTAGTGCTAAATAGAGGATTTGAGAGTTGTTAGAATGACAGCAAATTTTTCTTCCCAGCAAACCCATCTTAACCAAGCCCGAGCCAGTCTGTCCCAAGCCTTATCTTGGTATGGTAACACTCGCCGTCATGGTTCATCTCCTCCCAACAGTGAACTGCAAGCTGCGGTGAAAGCGGATTTACAAAATATTAAAGCAGCTTATGAAAAGCTCGATGAAACTGTGATTTGCATTGCTACTTTTGGCTTAGTTAGCCGAGGTAAATCAGCGGTTATTAATGCCTTAGTTGGCAAAAAAGTGATGACGACAGGACCGATCCATGGGATAACACGGTGGCCCCAAACGATTCGTTGGACTCCCTCCAGTGGTAAAGTACAAATTGAGTTAATCGACACCCCTGGCTTAGATGAGGTAGAAGGGGAAGAACGGGCGCAAATGGCGCAAACGATCGCGCAACAAGCAGATTTAATTCTGTTTGTCGTTGCAGGAGATATCACCCGCACAGAGTATCAAGCCCTCTGTGAATTAAGACAAGCGAAAAAACCCATTTTATTAGTCTTTAACAAAGTAGATCTCTATCCTGATAAAGACCGACAAGTGATTTACCAACAACTGCGGGAACTGGGAACGGGGAAAGAAGAGGAAGCCTTAGAACAATTGTTATCTCCCCGAGAAATTGTGATGGTTTCGGCGGAACCAGCGCCAATGTATGTGCGGGTAGAACAAGCCGACGGGGAGATTAGTTATGAACGAGAAGAACAACCTCCCCAAGTGGAAGCCTTAAAAGAAGCAATTTTAGATATCTTAAACCGAGAAGGACGATCGCTGCTGGCTTTAAATGCCCTTTTACAAGCGCAAACGGCTGAGAGTCATCTCGCAGAAGAAACCATCCGCTTGCGTCAAGAAGAAGCAGAATCCTTAATTTGGGATTACGCGAAATATAAAGCGATCGCGGTTGCCGTCAATCCCATTGCCATTTTTGACCTAATTGGCGGAACCTTTGCTGATTTGGCGTTAATTCGGGGCTTAGCGAGACTTTATGGCTTGCCCATGACCAGTTATGAAGCGGGGAAACTTTGGCGGAGGATTTTGATTAGTTCCGGAACCTTATTATTTGGTGAAATTGGCACCAGTGCCTTATTTGGGTTAGGGAAAAGCAGCGCTTTAATTGGGGCGAGTTGGGGCAGTCCTAGCGCAATTTTATCTTATGCGGGGTTAGCTGCTACTCAGGGCGCGATCGCGGGTTACGGGGCTTATACCGTCGGTCAAGCAGCGCAAGAATACTTGAAACAGGGCTGTAGTTGGGGTCCTTTAGGTCCGAGTACGGTGATTAAAGATATTCTCTCACAAGTGGATGGAGATACGATTATTTATCGTCTCAGGGAAGAATTAAAAATGAGTCATTAGTTATTCCTTCCTTGTTCTTTGTTAAATCCCTCCCTTATCCTCCTTGTCTTTCTTCTTTTAGTAACTGTTCACTGTAATGTCGGATCTGGAAACTGCCCTGAAACAATACTTTGGTTATGAAACATTTCGCCCAGGACAAAAGGCAATTATCGAGGCAGTTTATCAGCAACGAGATGTGTTAGCAGTGATGCCCACGGGTGGCGGGAAATCCTTGTGTTACCAGCTTCCCGCCTTGCTGAAACCTGGGTTAGCGGTGGTGGTTTCGCCGTTGATTGCGCTGATGCAAGATCAAGTGGAAACGTTACAGAAAAATGGCATTGCTGCGACGTTTTTAAATAGTAGCTTAACTGTAGAAGAAGCGCGATCGCGCCGTCTTTCGATTCTAAATGGAGAGATTAAACTCCTCTATCTTGCCCCAGAAAAATTAGTCAGTTCAGCGAGTAAAACATTTCTAAAAGCGGTTCAAGAAAAGCAAGGTTTATCACTTTTTGCCATAGATGAAGCACACTGTATTTCCGAATGGGGACATGATTTCCGACCCGAATATCGCCAGTTAAAAACCTTACGATCTCTCTTTCCAAACATCCCAATGATCGCGCTAACCGCAACCGCAACTGAGCGCGTTCGCAGTGACATTATTCATCAGCTTACTTTAGATCAGCCGAAAGTTCAAATTACCAGCTTTGATCGCCCCAATTTATATTACGAAGTCCAACCGAAACAGCGACAACATTATAATCAACTCTTCAAATTTATTCGTCATCAAACAGGATCTGGAATTGTCTATTGTCTTAGCCGTCGTCGGGTAGAAGAAGTTGCCTTTCGTTTAAAAAAAGATGGGATTTCTGCACTGCCTTATCATGCAGGAATGAGTGATGGCAATCGCAGTGATTATCAAACCCGTTTCTTAAGAGATGATGTGCAAGTAATGGTTGCCACAATTGCCTTTGGAATGGGCATTGATAAACCGGATATTCGCTTTGTGGTTCATTATGATTTACCGCGAAATTTAGAGAATTACTATCAAGAAGCGGGACGTGCAGGGAGAGATAGTGAACCCGCCCAATGTTTGCTTTTATTTGGGGCAAAAGATATCCACACCATTGAATATTTAATCTCCCAAAAAGAAGACGAACAATCCCAAAGGTTAGCAAGACAACAACTGCGAAAAGTCATTGATTATGCCGAAGGAACCGACTGTCGGCGCACCATTCAACTCAGTTATTTTGGGGAACATTTTGCAGGAAATTGTGGGAACTGTGATAATTGTTTAAACCCGAAACCCATTGAAGATTGGACGATTGAAGCCCAGAAATTTCTATCTTGTGTTGCCCGTTGTCGAGAACGATTTGGCATGAGTCATATTATTGATATTTTACGGGAATCTAAGAATAAAAAAATTGAGCAAAACGGACATCATTTACTCTCAACGTATGGCATTGGCAAAGATAAAACGGTAGAAGAATGGGGAAACTTAGCACGATCTCTATTGCATCAAGGTTTCCTCACTGAAACCACAGATGGTTATCGCGTTTTAAAACTCAATCAGCGCAGTTGGGAAATTTTACGACAAAAGCGCACGGTTTATATTGCCATTCTTCCTTCTTCCCAAAAGCGAAAAAGTCATAATAATCTCGATATTGAAACGCAGCAATTACTAATTCGACTGCGTAAGAAACGGAAATGGCTGGCGGATACGCAAAGTACAGCGCCCTATATGATTTTTTCCGATCAAACGCTTCGAGAAATGGCACAAGTCAAACCGCAAAATCTCGATCAATTGGCTAATTGTTCTGGCGTAACCGATCATAAATTAAATCAATATGGAGAAGCATTTATTTCAGAAATTCGATCTTTTTTACAAGAAAAACGATTACCGATTCCCGTTCCTTCGCAAACCAAAATGAAAACGCTTCGTTTCGCCCAACAAGGATATAGTATCGAAGATATTGCTGAAACCAGAGGCATGAGAACCAGCACCATTAACGATCATTTATGTGAATTAATCGAAATGAATCAGCCTGTGAAATTAGAACAATTTGTTCCCGAATCTGATCAAAAAGTGATTTGGCAAGCCATTACTCAAGTGGGAGATGATTCGTTAAAAACCATCCGAGAAGCACTCGGAGAAGAATACAGTTACGAACAAATTAAACTCGTGCGGGCGTGGTGGCGACGAGAAAATAATCAATCGGTATCCACATGAGACTCAACATGAGAAGCACTCTCATCCGCATTCGTAGCTTGTAAGTAACGACTTTCTAATAAAAATGCTCCTTTATTAAACCGCACGGCCCAATAATCTCCTGGACGACGGTCTAAAATGGTTCCTTCTTCTCCTACTTTTACCACATTGGGAGGGCGTAACATGGGCATCGGTTCCGCTGTTTTGATATAGGGTGGGGATTCGATTAATTTAACTTTATCGCCCACAGAAAAGGTTTGGTCATTGGTCATTGGTCATTTGTCCTTTGTCATTAGTGTAGAAAGATTCCATGGAATGTCTCTACCTGATTTATTTTTGACTCAATTGGTAGCAAATCGTAACCAGTGACGGAAACGACTGGTAACTGGTCACTGGTTACTGATTACTGCTATCTAAGGGGCTTGCCAAATTTTATTATGATACTGTTCCATATCTGCATAGGGATCAACTGCTTCATGGTTATGGTCATGATGATGGTGGTGGTGATGTCCATGATCATGGCTGTGTCCGTGACCTGCATTTCCATTCCCTGCTGCAAGACGGAACTTGCACATTTCACAATTCATTTTAACTTCCCCGGTTTGGGTTTCAATTTCCCGTTCTCTCAAGACTTGTAAGAGGTTGGGATGAATCCCCATTTCCGGTAAACAAGTCATGGAAATATCAGGATATTGTTCTTGTTGTTGGGCGGTAATATCAAAGATTTTCTTCACTAAAACCCCAGTAAACAAGAAATAAGGCAAGACAATAATCCGTTTTGGCTGATAAAAACGAGCGCGATTAAATCCTTCTTCGAGGCGGGGATGGGTAATGCCAATGAAACAGGTTTCGACTGTTTTATAACCACTTCCTTCCCACACCATACGGGCGAGTTTACAAACATCGCCATTGGCATCAGGGTCACTCGAACCCCGTCCGACAAAGAGTAAAACGGTTTCAGAACGAGGGATATTGTGAGGATTATTTTGGGGTAAATCGAGTTCAGCCAGCCGATCGCGCCATAGGTCTAAAATACTCGGCGTAATGCCAAAGTGTCGTCCATAATTAAAGGTAATGCCAGGATGATTATCTCGGGCACGGTCTAATTCATTGGTGACATCAAATTTATTGTGTCTAGCTGCGAATAACAAAATCGGTAACGCCGAAAAGTCGGTATAGCCCTGTTGAACAGCTTGTTCCACTCCTTCGGCGATGGTGGGAGTCGTTAATTCTAAGAAACAGGGAATCACAGGACGAGACTGATCGAGTTGCTGATAAGCGTCAGCGAAATCAATAAAAGTTTGTCGCCCTTGTTCGTCTTTCGTGCCATGACCGATCAACAACAAGGGACGCTGTTTCGGTAACGGGGGCAATTTAATATTCGTTTGTTGGGTTGAGGGTGAATAAACGATTTGGGTCAAAATCAAAACTCCTTGCTCGCTAATTCGATTGTAAGCAAGTCATGCCAACTCGGTGGATAACTTGGGTGATCAGTGCCCTGCTATCTTAACGGATTTTTCGATAAGTAGAAATGCTGGGGAGGGGGTTACTGGAGAGAGGAAGAGAGCGTAATTCGTTAACCTTTTAGATGAAGGGGGAAAAGGAAAAAATAAAGGGAATCATGATTTTTCTAGATTGAGGAGATAGTAATGGAGAATCCCAAACCTTGGCTGGATCAGTTGGACACTGGTGAAGCCGTTAACTTGACCAACTGCGATCGCGAGCCGATTCATATTCCCAATGCCATTCAACCCCATGGTTTGTTATTGGTGTTAAATGAAGATACGTTTCAAATTGCTCAAGTTAGCGAGAATGCCAGAGATATTTTAGGAGTTCCTGCGACTAATTTGTTGGGTTGTGTCGTGAGTGATTATTTTGGAGAAACTTGTCTCCCTGCGATTCAATCTTGTCTAGAGCGTAACTTTGAACATACTAATCCACTTGTGTTGACTTCAATCCGAGAAGGAGCCTCTCATCAGCATTTTAATGGTATCGTCCATCGCGCTCCTAGTGGTGAAATTGTTCTTGAACTGGAACCCATCACCACTGAAATGAAACAAGATTTCTTTCAGTTTTATCATCAAATCAAACAATCTCTGGGTAAGATGCAAACTACCCCCAATTTAACCGCGTTATGTCATTTGATGGTGGAGGAAGTCCAGAGAATGACAGGGTTTGATCGGGTGATGGTCTATCGGTTTAATGATCGCGGAGATGGAACAGTGATTGCAGAAGCGAAACTGCCCCACCTCGAAACCTTTTTAGGACTCCATTATCCCGATTCTGATATCCCCAAACAAGCTAAGTTTCTCTACACCCTGAACGGGTTACGGTTAATTCCTAATGTGAATTATGAAGCGAGTGCGTTATTCAACCCGAATGATTCTCCGCTGTTAGATATGAGCTATTCCGTTTTGCGCTCGGTTTCCCCGATCCATATTGAATATCTCAAAAATATGGGCGTGGCAGCGTCGATGTCCATTTCTTTAATTCAAGCACAAACGTTATGGGGGTTAATTGCTTGTCACCACGAAACCCCAAAATTTGTCCCTTACGAAGTCCGAATCGTTTGTGAGTTTTTAGGACAATTGATGTCCACGGAACTCGCCACCAAGGAAGCGCAAGAAAACTTAGACTATAAGTTACAACTGAAGGACATTCAAGGAGGATTTGTAGAACGCTTAACCCATGCCACGGATTTTGCTGCTGAACTGAATGCGGAACCCGAAACTCTGCTCAAGCTGACGGGGGCAAACGGGGCAGCAGTGTGCCAAGGTGACGAAATTAGCCTGATTGGTGAGACTCCCACGCGATCGCAAGTGATTGCATTGCTAACATGGCTTGCCAATCGCTGGGAACGGGATATTTTTGTGACAGATGCTTTACCGAAGTCTTATCCTGAAGCCGAAGCCTATAAAGATGTAGCCAGCGGTTTATTGGCAATGGCAATTTCTAAAATTCAGCGTCGTTATGTTCTGTGGTTTCGTCCTGAATTATTGCAGACAGTGAATTGGGCGGGCAATCCAGAAAAACCAAAGCGGGTGGCAGAAGATGGCACGTTGACAATCTTTCCTCGTCAATCGTTTACGGCTTGGCAAGAAATTGTGCGTCTCCAGTCGAGTGCTTGGTTACGGGAAGAAATAGACAGCGCGATCGCGCTCAGACAAGCCATTATTGATATTGTGTTACGACAATCTGATGAGTTAGCCAGTTTAAACGCTGAACTGGATTCTTTTGCTTATATTGCCTCTCATGACCTAAAAGAACCGTTGCGGGGCATTCATAATTATGCAACCTTTTTACTGGAAGATTATCAAGACTTGTTACAAGCAGAAGGGGCAGAAAAACTAGAAACGCTGGTTCGTCTCACCGAGCGCATGGAATCCTTAATTGAATCGCTTCTTAAGTTTTCTCGCTTGGGACGACAGGAGTTACAAATGCAACGCATTGACCTGAACCGTCTCTTGAACAATATCATGGAAGTGTTTCAAATGACTCCACGTTGGCAAAACTGCGAGATTCGGATTCCCCAACCGTTACCGCAGATATGGGGCGATCGCGCTTTAATTGAGGAAGTGTTTACCAATCTGATCTCGAATGGCTTTAAATACAACCAAAATGAGCAAAAATGGGTAGAAGTGGGTTGGACTCAGACCCCCGGCCGTGACTTTTCCGATACAATTACGGTTTACCTTCGCGATAATGGAATTGGCATTCGAGAAAAACATCTTGATTCTATCTTTCGGATTTTTAAACGCCTCCACGCACCCGGTAAATATGGCGGAGGAACAGGGGCAGGATTAACGATTGTCAAGAAAATTATCGAACGTCATCAAGGGAAGATTCGCGTTGAGTCCATTTATGGGCAAGGCACGACATTTTGGTTAACCTTCCCTCACTAATTTCTATGTTTCATGTTTTAAAGTCTCCTTGGGAGAATACACTTAGTGCTCCTTTTGTCATCATTGAAGATAGTGATGAAGACTTTTATGTTTTTTTGCGCGCCCTTAAAAATTTAGAACCTGATCTAGAATCAAGGTATCCCTTATTGCGCTTCCGAGAGGGAGACGAAGCGTTAGATTATCTCCTGCGCCAAGAAGAATACCACAGTTTAGAAGCCCCCCTTCCTGTTGCGTTGCTATTGGATCTTAATTTACCTGGAACAGATGGTCGCGAGATTATTCAGGAAATTAAGCAAAACTCTACGCTGCAACCCATTCCCATTATTGTCCTGACCACCTCTAGTAGCCCTAGAGATATTGAAACCTGTTACCGTCATGGCGCGAATAGTTACATTTTGAAACCGATGGGGGCAGCAAAAATGCAACAGACGGTACAACTTCTCTTTCAATACTGGTTTCACCTCACCATTTTACCCATCATTCATGACCAATTCATGTCCTAACGTACTGACGCTGTTAATTATTGAAGACGCAGCTTTTGATCGCGCAGTTTACCGCCGTTATTTACAATCGAATCCAGACTCAACCTATCACTTTTTAGAAGCAGAAACCTTAGAAGAAGGATTAGACATTTGGCGATCGCAGCATCCCCAATTCGTTTTATTAGATTTGAGGTTACCTGATGGCGATGGCTTAGAATTTTTAGAAATCATTGCTGAGGAAGGAACAAGCAATCAAGCCCCTGTCATTGTTTTGACTGGGCAAGGAGATGAACAAACCGCTGTCCAAGCGATGAAATTAGGAGCAAGCGATTATTTGGTCAAAGGGGATCTCACTCCTGCTCATTTGATCAAGTCCGTGACACAAGTGATCGATGCTTTTATAACGAAACAAAACTTAGCGCGATCGCAGCAACAAGAAGTATTCTTAAGTCAAATTGCCCTTCGGATTCAGAACTCTCTAGATTTACAGGACATTCTGACGACAACCGTTCAAGAAGTACAAGCCTTTCTCAACACTGATCGCGTGGTAGTCTATCAATTTCAGCCTGATTGGAGTGGAGAGATTGTTGCCGAAGCCGTCATTCCCCCCTGGACAAGCTGTTTACACACTCAGATCAACGATACCTGTTTCCAAGAGAATCAAGGAGGCTGCTATCAAGACGGTCAAATTTATGTAATTACTGACGTTGATCAGGCGGATCTCACCACTTGTTATCGGCAACTCCTCAAGCAATATCAGGTGCGGGCCAATCTAGTCATTCCAATTCTCCTGACAGAACAAAAAGAAACTCGATCCAAAACCTTGTGGGGATTAATCATTGCTCATCAATGTTCCCAACCGCGCCAGTGGCAAGAAATGGATTGTCAGCTTCTCCAACGATTATCTGTGCAGTTGGCGATCGCGATTCGGCAAGCTGAACTCTATCAATCAGTACGCCACCAAGAAACCCACCTCCGCCTAGCACAGCGCATTGGCAAGATCGGTAGCTGGGAACTGAATGTCAAAACCCGTCAACTCACTTGGTCCGCAGAAAAACGTCACATTTTTGGCTTGTGTCCTACAGCAGCCCAACCCACTGTTGAAGACAGCCTCAATCGGATTCATCCTGATGATCGCAATCAACTTCAGCAATGTCTAGAGAGGGCAATTGCA